>JAHEJF010000540.1 GCA_024639025.1 Ahrensia sp.
TGACCAGGATCAGTGGTTCTCCCGCATTTTTCAGCGTGCGAATAATATTCTCAACCTGCGCTGTTTCCTGAACACCCAAAGCAGCTGTTGGTTCGTCCATAATGGTTAAGCGAGAGTGGAAGGTAGCCGTGCGGGCAATGGCCACACATTGACGCTGTCCACCCGACATATTGCGGATCGAATTTCGAATGTTCGGGATTTTCACAGCCGTTTTTTCAAGACCTTCCAACGTTGCTTCGCGCATCGCCTTGTAATCAAGAAAACGAAATGGTCCAAGCCAATCAAACTTGGTTATTTCCCGCCCAAGAAACAAATTGTCGGGCACATCCAAATCATCAGCCAAAGCCAATGTTTGAAACACAGTCTCGATGCCCGCTTCGCGCGCTTCTAGAGGTCCCGCGAAATCTACTGCTTCGCCATATAGCCAGACATTGCCGCGGGTGCGCTGCTCCACGCCGGTGATTTGGCGCACGAAGGTTGATTTGCCGGCACCATTGTCACCCATGACGGCGATGTGTTCGCCTTTCTTGAGTTCGAAATTGGCACCCTCAAGCGCATGCACACCGCCGTAGTGCTTTGTCAGGTCTTCTGTTTTTAGAACAATTTCATCGCTCATTTGTGTTCCCCTTGTCTACGCGCGGTTGCGTTGGCGGTATTGGTCCAAAATCACCGCTGCGATGATAATGCTACCCATAGCCATGAGCTGATAGGATCCGTCGAGTTTGACGAAGGTGAAGCCGGAGCGGATGACGCCAAGCACCATTGCGCCCAAGACAGTGCCGATAATCGAACCACGACCACCTGTCAGGCTGATGCCGCCGATAACCGCCATGGCGATGGCGAACAGTTCGTAGAACTCTCCCATGCCAGCCTGAGCTGTTGACGCTTTGGCGCTTAACACGATGCCGGCAAATGCAGCCAGCATGGATGCGATCATATAGACCATCACCTTGTGCCGCTTGACGTTGATACCTGACATGCGCGCCGCTTCCTCGTTCGAGCCGATCGCATAGGTGTGCTTGCCATAAACGGTGTAGCGAAGGATCACATGGAAGAGTGCGGCCAGTGCAAGGAACCAGACCACAGGCATCATTCCGGAGCCGAGGAATTTATAGCCCTCTGTCGGGAATGAAACCGGTCTGCCCGCTGACCACCAAAGCGCGATGCCCCGACAGATCAGGAACATGCCAAGTGTCGCGATGAATGGTGGAATTCGGAAATAGGCAACGAATGTGCCGTTTATGCCGCCGATAAAGGCGCCGAATAAGAGCCCGACCACAATGGGCACCAGGACCGGAAGATCCATGGCCCAGAGGCCAAATATTGCCTTCGGGTTGGGATTGCCGTTGACCAGTTCTGTCTGCGCAAAGCTCATGGCTATCATCGCCGTAGCGGCAACGAGCGGACCGGAACTAAGGTCAATCCCGCCTGTAATAATGACTTGGGTCACACCAAGAGCAATAATGCCGATGATGGCTACTTGCAGGATAATGATCTGCAGGCGCGCTTCATTGAAAATGGTGCCAAAACGGTCCTGGGTATCAAAGAGAAAACTCTGTCCGTTCATGTAGGGCAGAATTTGCCCCAATGCTTCGAAAATTACGATGATGATCATCAGGGCCAAGAAAATGTTCATTTCGTTTGGCCAGGATTTTTTGCTCTGGTCGAAGGTTAGCCCACCAGTGCCGTGGCTAGTGTCGCTCATCTGCGTCTCGTCTCCGCTTTTGTTCGCCAGTTAGCCTGACGTAAATTGAAATCCGTGGCAGCCAAACAGCTGCCACGGAAAAGTTTTGCCAAGATCAGTTTTTGTCCAGGAACTCGTCCATGTTGGCCGGCGTGACCAGCTTGAACGGAATATAGACTTTCTGGTCTACAGTCTCACCAGCTGCGAGAGCGATTGCAGTGTCAACAGACCCTGCGCCCTGTCCGAATGCATCCTGGAACACGGTTACGTCGTAGTCGCCAGCTTGCATGGCAACCAAAGCGTCCTGGCTGGCGTCAACGCCACCGACCTGTACGTCAGCCATGTCCATTCCGGCAGCTTTCATCGCCTGAATCGCGCCAATGGCCATTTCGTCATTGTTTGCGAGCACGAAGTCGAAAGGCTCGCCTGAAGACATCCAGTTGGTCATCAAGTCTTGTGCTTCGTCACGTGACCAGTTTGCTGTCTGCTCGTCGATCAAGGTCATGAAGTTGCACATGTCGATGCCGATAATGTCATGGACATCTTTTGAACGCTGAACAGCGGCTTGGTTGGAGAGCTGGCCGTT
>JAHEJF010000541.1 GCA_024639025.1 Ahrensia sp.
CTACAATATGTCCGTACACACATGCGTGTGGTGCGCGCGAAGTCCAGTCCTAATTTTGAAGGTTTTGGTAGTTGGTTTGGGCCGGAAACTGACATGAACTAAAGGTCTCGTTCGGGCGGGAAACGGACATTCGTTGCACCTGCGAACCAACGGCAGCTAAGCGGACGGAACGGTCATTTCAGTCTGGTTGGAAATCAGTCAATATGACCCTAGTTTGTAACATACGTAATTACTCCAGTTTTCGGCTTATGCAGATCAAAACATGAGATTCAACAACCAGGACACCACAAGTGCAACACCGACTCACAGCCATTCTCTCTATCATTTTCTTTTTGATCGTTGGAACACCCCTGAATGCACAGGTACCCGTCGTTCAGCAATCCGACCCGGCAGCGGAATCGAACCAAGAGCCCTTGGGCACACTGCTTGATGTTCTCAGGAACGAAGAGCAACGGAATACGCTTATCAATCAGCTGGAAAAAATACAATCATCGGACGGTTCTGTCCAAGTTGAACCAGGTACTGCTGTTACCGATCAACAGCAGCCAACAGTTGCGCGCGAAATAGCCAACCTGACGAAATCAACTGTAGAAACTTCTTATCAGGCGATCATTCGGGTTTGGCGCGATTTCTCAGGAATAACTTCCATAGCCCAAGGCATAAGCGAGCAGCGCAAGGAGCGGATTGCAGAAAATGGCCCGCCTCTTCTTGCGACAATTGCAACAACGATTATTTTGCTGTGGCTGTTCACGCGTCTCTTTACGGGTTTCGCAAGTCGTCGCATCACCCCAAACGGATCGACACTCGGCAACATTGTCACGGTATTTGTCAACGCGCTGGCGGATGTGATGGCGCTTGTGCTTGCCTATGCGGCAGGTTATTTGCTGGCAATATCGGTGATTGGTCGCGGCTCCATCGCAGTCGAGCAATCGCTTTATCTAAATGCTTTTTTGATTGCAGGAGTTGCGCGCATATTCCTTCGCGTATTTGTTCTCCCCGACCGCCCAGAGCAGGCAGTCTTTAATTTCTCTGCAGCCATACAGCGTTCCATCTACACCAATTTCATTATTGTTGGCGGAATTTTGGTCTATGGAATCACCGCTGTTGTTCCGATCATGAATCTATGGGTTTCGTTCCTGGTGGGCAACTCAATCAGCTTTCTGGTCGTCACCTTGGCTGCAATCCTGGCTTTGTTGGCAATCCGTCGTGTGTCCCACCTGATCAATATGGAACAATTGGCCAAACAGCCTGAAACTGAAAAGCTCACCGACGATGCAAGTACAGTTGAAATTGTTGAAGCGGCCTCACAAGAGACCATGCACGCCACCTTGACAGCTTGGCATCGGATTTGGCCATGGCTTGCGTCGCTCTATGTAGCATTTTCCTATTTGATCGCGATTGCCCAACCCAGATTGATGACAGATCTGATAGGCGCGGCCACATTGAAAACGATTATTGCTGCAGGCGCAGTTGCGCTGGCATTGCGCTTTGTTAAGCGTGCGTCGACATCTGGTGTACCACTACCCAAGATTGTTCGCTCCACATTACCGGAACTCAAGCAACGCCTCGATGGATTCGTGCCGCTTGTGTTTTGGATAGCATCGACTTTGCTCATTGTGGTTGCGGCAGGATTTCTTATCGACGCCTGGCAAATTCTTGATATCGGGAGTTGGATAACCAGCCCTGTCGGTACCGATATCATCTGGCGAGTTGCCAGCGCTCTTCTCATTCTCGCCATCATCATTCTTGTTTGGGCTGTCGTCGCCTCTTGGATTGATGGCCGACTTTCACTCGAATTGGAAGGTCGCAATGTAAGCGCGCGTTCACGGACATTGCTGGCTCTGTTTCGCAACGCCTTTACAATCGCATTATTTATCTTTGGCACGATGACCGCTTTGTCTCAGCTTGGTATTGATATCGCTCCGCTGTTGGCTGGTGCTGGTGTCATCGGACTTGCAATCGGATTTGGTTCACAAAAGCTGGTGCAGGACATCATCACAGGCATATTCATCCAGCTGGACAATGCTATCAATGAAGGTGATGTGATCACGGTTGGTGGACTCACTGGCAGTGTTGAGAAGCTGACTATTCGATCTGTTGCGTTTCGTGACGTCAACGGCACCTATCATATTGTACCGTTTTCTTCGGTCGACACCGTGTCTAACTTCATGCGTAAATTTGCGTATCATGTTGCAGTAATCGGCGTGGCCTACAAGGAAAACATTCCAATGGTCAAAGAAGCCATGTTTGAAGCTTTTGACCGGCTTG
>JAHEJF010000542.1 GCA_024639025.1 Ahrensia sp.
CAGTATTTGGAATTTCAAAAGCGGTTGCATTGTTGATTGCAACCTGGATGTCCTACAGAGCTTTGCGTCCCGAAATAGATATTGAAAACCCAATGAACTGGCACGAGTTGCCGCCGGGATCGCTTTCCATTGGCGTATCCATTTTGCTTGCATCCGCAGCAGCCGTACTGCTCGTACCTGATCAGATATCGGGTTTTGTCCGCGAAACAGAGCCGGTGAGTATCCTCACAGATTACGTGCTTGCAGCAGCTCTTCTGGCGCTTGGCTACGCCGTCGTCAAAGCGCGCAATGTTGAGGGACACAGGTTCCTTGGATTGCGCCCGGTTTGGAGCTTGTCTCTCATGTTCCTGGTGGTGTTTTTGATTCTCATGGAGGAGATGTCCTGGGGCCAGCATCTGTTTGGTTGGTCAACCCCTGAAACATTCAGTGCGAATATTCAGAACGAAACCAATATCCATAATTTCTACACGCATCGTTTCGAGGCTGCGTATTACACGGCCGCTGTGTTCTCCTTCATGGTGCTCCCCCTTGCCTGGCCTGGCAAAGTACCTTCTTTGATTTCAGGACTTTCGATCTTTGTACCACCACCTGCATTTGCGATTATGGCCTTGCCCGTGTGTGGCTTGATGTTTGAAACCTGGAATTATGTGCCGTTTCAGATGTGGTTCTATGCCGGGATGATCCTCATTCTGCATTATTGGTTCCGCGAGAAAGACATGGATCGCAGAGCGCACATTACCTTGATGGGCTCAGCACTTTTGTTATCTCAATTGGTGTTTATTCGCTTTGGACACACCATGATTGATGGCCATGAACTGACTGAAATCCGGGAGTTCGCCATCGCGCTGGTAATCATGGCATATGGCTACATCATGGCCATGCGATTCAAACTCGCTGCTGGTCAGTCCACGCAAACAAACCAGGTAAAATCGACGGCAGGCGCCTGACCCTTCGGGGGTGATTTCGAATTGCGCGCCTATCCGGTGTATAGCGCGCGTTCGACTTGCCTGGCCGGGATTGCAACGCCTTGTACCAGACAGCTCAAGTCCTCACTCTTGTCAGCATCGACAAAGGCGTAAGCAAGGTTCTTTGCGGTTCGGTAACCCCAACCCGCAGAAGTAACGGTTCCCACCACAGCGGCGCCTTGCATGACAGAATCGCCGGGATGTGCTGGCGTCGAACTGCTTTCTAGTTCGAGCGTCACCAAACGCCGTGTATCGCCCTTGGCGATCATCTCTTCGAGCGCAGCTTTGCCGATGAAGTCCTTGTCCATCTTGACGAAGCGATCCACGCCGGTCTCGATCGGATTATATTCAGTGATGATATCTGCCTTCCAGTGCAGGTAACCCATCTCCAACCGCATTGATTCCACGGCGCGCATGCCGAAATAGCCAATCCCGAAATGCTCGCCCGCACTCATCAGTGCATCATGGACTGCCGTTAAGTCTTCATTGGGAACATGAATCTCATATGCCAACTCGCCTGAGAAGCTGACCGACATCACGACAACCGTTTTGCCAGCAAGTTGGACGCGTCGTACGCAAAGAGGTCTAAAGCCCTCCGCTGACCAATCTTCTCCCGGTTCGGCCTGTTGCAAAACCTCCCGAGATTTTGGACCAGCAAGAACAAGAATTGTGTATTTATTTGTCAGGCTCTCGATCTTGATCGATCCATCCTGCGGCAGATGTTCAGCCAACCAATCCATATCGTGATACTCGGCTGCCGCCGCTGAACCATACCAGACCAGATCATCCTCGATATTGGCCAGCGTCGCTTCGCCCTTGACCATGCCCAAATGGTTCAACAGGTAAGTCAAACCGACCTTTCCTGTCTTACGCGGTACACGAGAGCACACAATGCCATCAAGCCAATCATGCACATTGTCACCGGTGATGGCGTAACGATTGAAACCACTTACTTCGCAAAGCCCGACTCTATTTTTTACAAGTTCGACTTCCTTGCCGATCTGTTCAAACAGATTGTTGAAATGAAAACTGTGATCTTCTTCGAAATCCGGTGATGGCTTGATGTAATCAAGCCGCTCCCAGCCATTGACGGTGGCAAAAGAAGCGCCTGCACTCGCCAGTCGTTCATAAAGCGGTGTGCATTTTGCCATGCGGCCAGCTGGGCGGTGCTCATGTGGCCGATGGAAACGGAATTCGTTCTGATAGTCTTCAATGGCCTTTAAGGCAGTATGCTTGATATCGGCATATTGGGTAAAACGACGCGGGTCGATGCACCATGTGTCATAGCAAGCCTCCCCATGA
>JAHEJF010000543.1 GCA_024639025.1 Ahrensia sp.
GTGCGCAGCCGGACTGAGCTGATCTTGGATCCGGATGAGTTCTACATTCTTGTCTCGCGGGAAGCTGTGCATGTGCCACCGCTCTTTGCCGCCGAGATGACCCCCTTCGATCCACTCGTCGGAGAATTTCGCGTTCATTATGCCGGTTTTTTTGATCCGGGTTTCGGCCATTCTGCTGCCGGAGGAACCGGCAGCCGAGCGGTTCTGGAGGTGCGCAGCCACGAGGTGCCGTTTGTGCTTGAGCATGGCCAGATTGTCGGACGACTGGTTTATGAACATATGCTGGAGCGACCCTCAGCGCTCTACGGTGTCGATCTTAAGTCCAACTACCAGGCCCAGGGGCTCAAACTGTCCAAGCATTTCCGTGCTGTCTAAACGAGTTTAGAGCGTTTCAGTTGAAGACTGAAACGCTGGCGCTGATTTGGGCATTGAAAATATTGGATAAATCCGGGTATCGCGATTCCACCAAAGGCTGACAGAGTCCAGACTTCAACTGCGCGCTTTCTTGAGATCGGCGATCTCAGCGCGCAAGGCCCGCAACTCATCTATGATGACAGTGTTCTCATCGTGCAGCGCTTCACGATCACCTGCAGCTTCCTCATCATGTTCCTTCTGCATGGCCGATACGACGACACCAATAAACAGGTTCAAGACGGTAAAGGTGGTGCAGGCGATAAAGGGGATGAAGAACATCCAGGCCCATGGAAACTCGGCCATCACCGGCCGTACGATACCCATTGACCAGCTTTCCAGTGTCATGATCTGGAACAAGGAGTAGGCTGAAGCGCCCAGCGAGCCAAAAAACTCTGGGAACTGTGCACCAAAAAGCTTGGTAGCCATCACCGAGAATACGTAAAACATCAAAGCAAGCAGCAGCATGATCGAACCCATGCCAGGCAGCGCGTTGAGCAGCCCCCCGATCACTTTTCGAAGCGAGGGAACGACCGATACCAGGCGCAATACCCGCAAAATCCGCAATGCCCGCAACACCGAAAATGCGCCGGCAGTGGGCACCAATGCAATGCCGACAACAACAAGATCGAATATTCGCCAGGGGCTTTTGAAAAAGCCAAGACGATACACGATAAATTTGGCAATCAATTCGAGCACGAAGACACCGAGAATCAGCCTGTCCAACAGATAGAGCAACTCTCCGAAAAGTGCCGTTGCTGCGGGATAGGTTTCAAGACCGAGGGTTATCGCATTGATGATGATCAGAACCACCACAAAGCGCTCGAAGCGCGGATTCTCGACAAGGTTTTTCAGGGCAGTCATGAAGGAAATCGCCGGAACTGAATGTGTTGCTGTTATGGGGTCATACTCTTAACCGCATATAAGTCCAATCGAATGTGGCAAAAAGGGTGGTTGTTCATTTTTCCTGCGGTGTGTGGGGCGTCTTCTCCCAGTAAAATGGCTTGGCAAACAGTTGATACAAACCGCGCCACGCTGCCCAGGGCAATGCCAGCCAGTACAGTGGAACAAGCCAAACATGCTTGGCCACAAAGGTCCGATTGGATGGCTCAGTGGCGCGCCAGCACAGAACGGTGTGGCCCACATAGGCACCCAGAATGGTGCAGATGTCGACCAGTGCCAATCGATAATACCAGACATTCTCCACCGCATGGGTCAGCGTCGCATGTGACAGGAGCATTGCCTTGGAAAGAACGATGGAATGGAACAGCGCCGATACGATCGTGCCTGTGAGCAAAATCTGGGTAATCAGGAAGGAGCGCCAGGACATATTGGATGTCAGCGCTGACGGTTGACGCATTTGGACTGTCCAGGTCTGCATCCAACCCTTGAACCAGCGTGTTCTTTGCGGCAACCAGACACCAAGACTGCGCGGAGCGTCTTCCAGTGTGGGACGGGTGATCATCTCTGTCTGAAGGCCGTGTCGCCACAACCGAAGGCCCAAATCAGCGTCTTCGGTCACATTGTAAGGATCCCATAATCCGACTCTCAACAGTGCCGAACGCTTGAAATGGTTGGATGTGCCACCCAAAAGCAACGGTGCGCGTCGGCGCGCCAGCCAAGGCAACAATCCACCAAACAGGCCAGCATACTCGAAATGAAAAAGAGCGGTGAGCCAGTTGCGCTCCAGGTTCGCCGTCAACAGCGGTGCCTGGACACAGGCCAGATTACCGTTCCCGTTTCGAAATGCCTGGGCGGCCTCGAGCAATTGCTCCGGATGCGGCCTGTCCTCTGCGTCGTAAACAGTAATGAACTGTCCGCTGGTGAACATCATCGCATAGCAGAGCGCTTT
>JAHEJF010000544.1 GCA_024639025.1 Ahrensia sp.
CAGTCGACCACGTCGGAAAGGCGAGGGCGCAGATAGTATTCCTCTTCCATGTCAAGAGCGGTGTATGTTGCGCCTGAACTGTCGGTTTTCTCGCCAATAATCCAGGTGACAATGGGTCGATACTCAATCTCCGCCGTGACTTTCACGATGAATGTTTCATCAATGCGTAAGCGGGTTGGGACTTCGATCTTGGTGCCAAGGCCTGAACCCAGACCACCATCATAGCTGCCCTTGTTGTAACGACGCGACCAAATGATCTCGCCGCCATCGGGGTGGTCGTCGTCCACGTCAATACCCACAATTGTAATTACCGGCTGGTCTGCATCATACGGTATCATGATCGCCGCGCCGATATCCAGAATTGCATTCAAGCCTGCCTTGTTGACTTGTGGTTGTTGGGTGACAAGGTCAGCCACCGTGCTGGCGACCCGCGCAAGGCGTTTGTTGACTGTGATACCGTTTGAAATCTCGATCGTGCCAAGATACATCGCCAACAGCAGAGGAACGATGAGGGCAAACTCGACAGCCGCGATGCCATCGCGATTGCGGCGAAATCTTCCCAGGAACTTTTTCCCGCGTTTCATTTGACCTGGATTCTTCATCACAAAATCTTTCCGTTCAATGTAGCGCACAACTTAAAATGGCTCGTTTTGCCAGGTTGATGATGAAAACAGCAGTGTTTTGCCATCTTCCAAGCCCGCCATATGCTGCTTCATGATGTCGGTGATCACCGGCCAGCGATAAAATACGCGCAGGTGATTAATGGTGCCTGTCCCGCCCGGTGCATAGGTGAAACCGGTTGTATCAAGCACCGTTGGCGAGGACATGGGAATTGTCTTTGGCACCGCCGCAAAGCTTGAATAGGACTTAAGATCAAACTCAAGCTCAGGACATGTATCGTCGACGAGCAGCTTGATATCGTCACAAATCAGCTGTCTGAATTGGGTGGAGGTCGTAGTTGTGGCATCGATTTGCCCGGTACGAATCTGACGCGCCAACTTGTCGACTGAGTTTGAAATCACTTCCTGGGCAGTGAACGATAGTGCTGTTTCAAGAACAGCAAATACGATCATGATAAACGGCAGCGCAAGGATCGAGAATTCGATCGCGGTCGCACCACTTTCATTGCTCCCCATCCGACGGAACGGCGATTTCAGCCATTTGCTTTTTGGCCAGTTTTTCACGGATGAAACTCCTGTTCGTCACCAGTCAGGAATCGAAATTACATCACAATGATTTACAACTTGTTGTTCGCAAAACTAAAATGCCGCCGATGCACCAATATGGTACGATGGCGGCATTCTGATACTGTTCTTTGCGCTTTGGGCGCGGGCTTAAGCCGATTAATCGTCGTCGTTATTGTGTCCGGCACGATTGGCAACGGCTGTCGCGGCGATGGCCTGCGTTTCAGCTTCCGTCAGATACGAACCTTCACATTCAGGCTCACAGGACAGGTTTTCAATTTCAGCCCGACGATAAACCCGGATCGTCGCACTGGAGTCTCGGGCGACTGCAATTTTCTCATCCAAAATCGGTGTGCCGGTCGCATCAAGAATGACAAGATTGGTGCGGCCGAAGCCCCGACCGGTCAGAACAAGTGTTTGAGCATCCTGAATTGTCGCGTCTGCAATCTCCGGATTGCCAATAATGACTGTGGCCGCGGGGCGCGACAGTTTCACAACTTTTGCATTGTTGAGCACAACCTTGATGCCAACTTCATTGGGATGATTTTCGGCCTGTGCAGGGTTGAATGCAAACAACGCTGCCATGCCGGCTGCACATATAAGGCTAAATCGCGATACCATGAGGCACACTCCATAAAACAAACTGGGTGCACTATCGCCTGCAAACCTGAAGGAAGAATTAACCATGACGGTTTAGACAAAAAAATCATCCTTTGTTCACCATTTTGCGACGAAACGCTTTTTAAGAATTTGGCAACTCTGTTCTTTAAGTGGATGGCAAGAGGGGGAGTTTATTTTGTGCTCATCCGATCGGCAAACTTCATAATGGCTGACGGTGTGCTGTTAATTAAACGAGTAAGGAGCTCATTATGTTTGCACGTTTCATGAAAGACGAATCAGGCGCGACTGCTATCGAATACGGTCTTATTGCTGCACTTATCGCTGTTGCGATCATCACAGGTGCGACAACACTTGGTTCAACATTGAACTCAAAGTTCGATTCAATCGCGACTACAGTAAGCGGCTAATTGCTGCCGGGTTATTGCCCTGAGGCAAAAACCCAAATCATCAAGCGG
>JAHEJF010000545.1 GCA_024639025.1 Ahrensia sp.
TTTGTCAAACACCATGACCATAACATCGGCCCGGTCCTTGTACTTGATGCCGATTTCACCCGCCGCCAGCCTGACGCCAGCGATCTCAGGCATATCAGGCTGTGATTTGGGTGCCAGAGGCGAGATGGCTGCAGTTTGATCCATCTTTTTGGTCCAGAGTTGGTCTATTGCTGCGCAATTGCGCCTGATATTGCAGCATCATATGCTTCTTTGTAAGACGGATCTTCGATCTGAATATCAGCAGCCCCTCGCAGAGACTGAAGCAGTTCAAAGTACCTTTCCCGCAGCACCACCGAGCGAACCTGCTCCTGCACCTGTTCGAACGCGGGTGGCTGGACAGGCCGAAGATCATCGGAGCGGATCACATGGAAGCCAAATTGGGTTTTTACAGGTTCCTTGGTGTAGCTTCCGACATCCAGAGCGAAGACAGCCGCTTCGAATTCTGGTACCATCCGTCCCTTGGTGAAGTAACCCAGTTCGCCACCGTTTGGCCCAGAGGGGCCGGTTGATTTCTCTTTTGCAAGTTCGCCAAAGTCTGCACCATCATCAAGCTGAGCGATAATCGCCACAGCTTCTTCTTCGGTTTCAACCAGAATGTGGCTAGCCTTCAACTCGTTTTCAGCCGGTGTTGACGCCACTTCCTTGTCGTAGCGCGCTCGAACGTCCTCTTCACTGACAGTTTCAACGACCTGGTCTTGAAATAATGCATTGTGCAGTTCGCGCTCCCGCAGGAATTCAACTCGCTTCTTGAAAGCTTCATCCTGTCCAAAATCGTCTTCCTGGGCCTTTTTTGCCAGGAGCTTGATATCGATCAGCGCAAGCATGGCTGCGATACGTTTCTGATCAGGGGGAACCTGTCCCAGCTGATCGCCAAGTTCGGCGATAACGATGTCGAGGTCTGAAGTGGATATTGGTGAACCTCCGATTGTGCCGATTACCTTGTCCTCTTCCTGGGCAAGTGTTGGCACAGGCAGCATGACCATGCATGACATGGCCAAAAACAGGCTGCTCATACGCACAAATTTTTGTGTTCGAAGTGTGTTTGCGGTTGGTTTCAATTTCAAGCTAACCATCAGTTATGGGTCCAATCAAGGTGTGTTGGCGGGTCGCATTGCTCAGTTTGCCGTGAGCGGTTGCACTTTCGGCAATTTGTTACGGCGTTGACATCGTTAGAAGCCACTCTTATCTGTCCCAATGTGGCGCGTCCAGCATGGATTTTCCAAGTTTCAGTGCCTAAATGCATCAATGAATACGGGCAAATGCGCTCGTGGTAGTTTTTAGCGGTCAATTCTGGCCGCTTTCTTAGCGAAAGGACCATACCAAATGGTCAGTCTCGGCGGGTTAGCAGCCAAGGTTTTTGGTTCGGCAAATGACCGTTATTTGAAGTCGTTCAACTCCAAGAGCGTTGCAATTGGAGCGCTTGAGCCAGAGATGCAAGCGCTATCCGATGAAGAGCTGCGTGGCAAGACGGCTCATTTTCGCGATCGGCTGAGCAAGGGCGAGACTCTTGATGACTTGTTGGTTGAAGCGTTTGCTGTGGTGCGAGAAGCATCGGTTCGCGCGATTGGCTTGCGCCCCTTTGACGTTCAGCTCGTCGGCGCAATGGTGCTCAATGATGGCTCGATTGCCGAGATGCGCACGGGTGAAGGCAAGACGCTGGTTGCTGTCTTGCCGGCTTATTTGAACGCCCTTGCAGGCAAAGGCGTGCATGTTGTTACCGTCAATGACTATCTGGCTCAGCGTGACTCTGAATGGATGGGGAAAGTTTTTACGTTTCTCGGCATGACGTGCGGCGTGATTGTTCACGGTCTGGACGATGTACAGCGCAAAGCGGCCTATGATTGCGATATCACCTACGGTACGAATAACGAACTGGGCTTTGACTATCTGCGCGACAATATGAAGATGGAGCGCAGCCAAATGGTCCAAAGGGATCACTTCTTTGCCGTGGTCGATGAAGTGGATTCGATTCTGATCGACGAGGCGCGGACACCCTTGATCATTTCGGGTCCATTGGAGGATCGTTCCGAGCTATATGTCCAAATCGACAAGTTCGTGCCTCAGCTCAATGAGGAAGACTACACGATCGACGAAAAGCAGAAATCATCCACTTTCACAGAGGATGGCACCGAGAGAGTGGAAACACTACTGCGCGAAGAAGGATTGCTGAAGGGCGACAATCTCTACGACGTCGAGAATGTCTCAATTGTTCACCACATCAACAACGCTCTGAAAGCACACAAGCTGTTTCAGCGCGACA
>JAHEJF010000546.1 GCA_024639025.1 Ahrensia sp.
TGCATGATGTCGACAACCGTTTTGATACGGGCCTTTGCCGCGACAAGAAAGCGCTTTTTTGCGTGACGACCGGCGCAAGTGAAATCGAAAGCGGAGCAGGCGGCAAGGAAGCCGATGCAGCAATGTTGCTTTGGCCAACGGCCTATGTGCTGCGTTATTGCGGCTTTGAGATTTGCCAACCGGTACTTGTTCATGGGGTCCACGGCTATCACGAGGGGCAGGAGCAAGAAGCATTGCAAACCAGATTGCGCGATGCACTTGAGACGCAAAATCAGCGCATGGCCGAATTTGACGCGCTGCCGCTCATGGCATTCAATGCGGATACAGACTTTGATGAGCGGGGCAGGTTGAAGTCGACCGCGCCAATCGTCACCGATTTTATCAAACCCGGAACGGATGACGTTTGATGCGGATCAAGGCGCCCGATGGCACCCAATGACAATCTGGCACCAAGAGGAGACATGGCATGGCATTTGAGAGTTTGACCACACGATTGAACATGATGTTCGAGCAGATGGAGAACCAACCAGAAGACAAGCATCAATTGCTCGAACAAATTCACCGTGAACTGGAAACCATGCGGGCTGAAGGTCTGCCTTTGCCCGATGATCTGGTTGCGCTGGAAACACGCCTCAACGAGGAGTTTGCGCTGGCTGGAAAGTCGCCCCCAAAAAGCAGCTAGAGCGTTTCAGTCTTAATCTGAAGCGCTGGCACGGATTTGGGTATTGAAAATACTGGAAAAATCCGGGTGCCGCGATTCCATCAAAGGCTGACAGAGTCTAAAGCTCGCGCTCGATGATATTCAACAGGCGAAACCGGAGCTTGCCCGTGTTGCCGGGAAGAGAAATCACGAACCGCACCAATCCGTTGTTTTCGGTCTCGGCAAATCCCGCCAGTGTGCGGACATCAGACAGTGAGCCTGTCTTGTAGCGCGATCCCTTTTTCGATTTGGTCATCAATTCGGCGTAGGGCGCAAATTTGTCGAGCAATTGGCCCAGCCCCTGCGCTGTGAACTTGTTTTGTCGGCTCAGGCCTGATCCCTCGACCAGCGTGATCGACTTGCTCAGACCATGTTTCGCCAGAAGCGCCCGAGTCACCTTGAGCGATTTTTCAATACTCACCGGACCGCCCAGCTTGTGGGCGCCGATTTCCAGAAACAGCTGGTTGGCAATGTAATTGTTGGATCCAAGCAACATCTGGCGCAGGATTTCTGCCAGGTCACGCGACTGGCGATGCACATGAATGGGTTTGAGATTGGCAGGCACACGACCAATTTTGACATCACCCTCGTTCTTGCCCCCGGACTTTTCGATAAAGGCTGCGAGCAGTTCGCCCGCATAGAGTGCGCTGACTTCGGGTTTCTCCTGCGCAAGACTGATGCGACTGCGTCCTTTTTTGCCCCGTTCGACAAATTGCTGGATCGCCAGCGGCGTAATCGGCGTTTGTTCCTCGGCAGAGCGCACTGTCTTGCCATCGCGGACGGCAAATATCGTGTTGAAATTGACGGCCAGGGCCGAATTGAGCGCATTATAGGACCGGTCGGTGTTTTCAATGCCGGCCATGCGCAATCCGTCCGGATAATAGCTGGTATCGACCACGATCGCCGAAAATGGCTTTTTCTTTGTTTTTGCCAGTAGCTGGGGCGCGAGAATGGCCAGTTCTTCCGAAATCATGAACGGGTCACCGCCGCCACGCACATATAAAACCCGCTTGTCATCCATGTAGAAGCTGGTCTCGAACCTGTGGTTGGGGCCCAACACCTCCATGGCGAACCAAGCCGTTGCGATCTTGGCAACCGATGCGGGCACGAAGGTCTTGTCCGCATTCTGCGAAACCAGCACGTCGCCCTTCTCGTTGATGACGAATACCAGGCCGCTTGGTGCCTGAGATTTTACGGTTTGCTTGACGTCAGCCCGTGCAGCGCTGAGAGGCGCAAGGACGACGCAAATCAAGAAAAAAAGGCGAAACCACATGACAATCCAATCCCTCTGCCAGCCAATTGGTATGAATTTGTGAATCTGAGACCTGGTGCACAGATTAGCAGAATCCATAAGGAACGAACATTAATTTCCGGTTGCACGAGGCAGGTTTGATTGCGCGTTGATTGTGCCAGGGGTGGTCGCATGGCTGCATTCCCACATGGCAGGTTGCAAAATCTAGGCATGATGGGCGGGCACAGTCGCTCCGAGCGGCCGGGCGCTGAGGGCCAGATCCCGTGCCAGAAGATCGGTTTCAAACAGAATGTCATCGACC
>JAHEJF010000547.1 GCA_024639025.1 Ahrensia sp.
TCCCAAAATTGCAATGCATTCCACCCATGACGCAAAAGCAGCTGCGCTGACCGAATGGCGACATAGCGCACGCACCAGCGGGGCGAAAGTCCTGCTTTATGTGTCGGCCGGTCAGGGCATAGGCTCTGCCCTGGTCGTTGGCGGCGAAGTTTACCGAGGTGCACTCGGACTAGCAGGCGAATTGGGGCATATGTCTATCAAGGTCGATGGCCCCTTGTGCAAATGCGGAAATACCGGCTGCCTTGAACTATTTGCCTCGCGCATTGCGCTGCTGCGATCAATTCGTGAACGGGCTACGGTTCGGCTGACTAAGGATGCCACGTTCTCGGATGTGGTAGACGCCTATGCAGATGAAGACCCAGTTGCGACGGAAGAAGTAAACAAAGTCGCCCGGTACTTGGCTCAAGGCATCACCAATTGCATCAATTTCGCCAATCCCGATTTGATCGTGATCGGCGACGAATATGCATTGCTGGGCGAGCCATTTCTCAACGCGATTAAAGCACAAGTGGAAAAGGCGGTTCTTCCGAGTGTGTATCGCTCTGTCAAGATCGAGCTCAGCAGCCTGACCGAGGACACGGTGCTCAAAGGCACGTTTTTAGATGTGTTTTCACAGACCTTTTTAGGCCCCGCGCGCGAGGTTGAAGACCAGACAGCGGACGAAACGAGTTAAAGGGAGGAAGTCAATGGATGGATCAAATACAGAGCCGCTTTTGACGGTAGAGCACGTGACGAAATCATTCGGCGGCGTTCAGGCCATGCGTGATGGCTCATTTGATCTGAAGCGGGGCGAAGTTGTTGCAATCGTCGGCGGAAACGGAGCCGGAAAATCAACACTAGCAAAAATTGTGTCCGGTGCTCACGTTCCTGACAGCGGTCGCATTCATATCAAGGGAGTTGAGGTAACGCGAGCTGATCACAGCGTATCTCACATGCAAGCATGCGGCATTGAAGTTGTGTATCAGGACCTTGCACTGGTCCCCAACATGACCGCCCCCTACAATCTGTTCCTTGGGCGCGTTCCACGAAAATGGGGCTTGTTCGTTGACGAGAACAAGATGCGCGCTAAAACGCGCGAAGTGCTTAAGCAGCTAAACGTGACAACGGTTCAGGATCTTTCACAACCCATTTCGTCAATGTCCGGCGGGCAACAGCAAAGCATTGCCATCGGTCGCGCCATCGCCTGGGGAAGTGACATCGTCATTCTTGATGAACCAACTGCCGCCCTTGGTCCAAATGAGACTGCCGAAGTGGAGCGCCTTGTAGAAGATGTTCGCGATCAGCATGGTACGTCATTTATCCTGATTAGCCACAACCTCGATCAAGTGCGCCGCTTGGCCGATCGGATCATCGTAACCCATCACGGCATCACATCACGCGAGTTCAAACGCGACGAAATCACATCTGATCGGCTCGTCAAGGCCATCACACTGGGCGAATGAGGAAAAACACCATGTCAGATACTACTACTGTCCAGCCATTTTTGTCCCCCGAGCGGATCGAGAAGTTGCGCGATTATGTGCCCTTCATCGCCATTTCGCTGGTGATCCTGCTGTTTTGGATCATCTCTGGCGACCGATTTATGTCGGTGCGCAACTGGACTTTCATTGCCCAACAGACGCCCGTATTGATGCTTTTGGCTTTTGCTCAGTTGATGATTGTCACGACCGGATCAATTGACATCTCCATTGGCTCTAGCCTCGCATTCTCTGCATTTCTGGGAGCACTTGGAATGCTTTGGTTCGGAGACGTAGGGTTGATACTTGGGATCCTGGCTGGCGGGTTCGTGGGAATGGTCAATGGATGCATCATCTCATTGCTCAAGATCCCGTCATTCGTTACCACACTTGCAATGTTGATCATTGTGCGCGCCCTTGTCATCATCGCCTCTGATGGCACCTCCATCTATATTACTGCGGATAGCGGAGCGTCGGGGGGCAATATTTCTTCCGTGGCCGCCCCATGGCTGCTGTCGATGGGTAAATTCCCCGCGATCTTCATTCTGGCTGCTGTCGTTGCAGTATTTATGTGGGCATTTTACGAAAAAACCGTGTTTGGCCAGCAGTTGCGCGCAGTCGGCGGCAATGAAAAAGTCTTGCGGCTAGTGGGAATTAACGTCACCACCTTCAAAATTAAAGTGTTTGCGGCAGCAGGTTTGATGGTTGGGCTTGCAGCTTGTGTGAACCTAGCTCGGGCTGGGGCTGCAACCCCGCAAGCCGGCATGATGATGGAACTTGATGCCATCGCCG
>JAHEJF010000548.1 GCA_024639025.1 Ahrensia sp.
AATCCGGCATTTCTGGACAGGCCGATGGGTGTAAAAAACTGGGATGAGGCAGCTCAGTGGCTGGCCTATCGCACCATTGAAGACATCGAATGCATTACGCCGGATCTGGCGGGTGTGCCGCGTGGCAAGATGATGCCAACCAACAAATTCATGTCCAACACTGCATTGGCGCTGCCATCTGCGCTCTTTCGCCAAACGATAGCGGGCGATTACCCCGAAGAGACCGGTGACTTTCGATATGATCCCAATGATGGGGATCTGAAACTGATGCCGGATCTCGACACCCTCTGTGCAGTTCCCTGGGAAACAGATCCCACCGCTGCCATCATCTGCGATCTGGTTGATTCCGAAGGTGAAGCGGTCACCTACACACCCCGATCCGTGCTCAAGCGCGTGGTTGCCGCTTACCATAAAAGAGGCTGGACGCCAGTTGTTGCGCCAGAGATCGAATTTTATTTGGTGGCACGCAATATCGATCCCGACAATCCCTTGCAGCCGCCGACGGGCCGGTCTGGCAGACCGATTTTTGGCGGACAGGCTTATTCGATTGCCGGGGTCAATGAGTTTGATGACCTGATTGATGATATCTATCATTTTTCCGAGATGCAGGGCCTGGAGATCGACACGCTGATCCATGAAGAAGGCCCATCGCAGCTTGAAATCAATTTGAGACATGGCGATCCCCTGGCTTTGGCTGACCAGGTCTTCATGTTCAAGCGTACGCTTCGAGAGGCCGCGTTGAACCATGACATGTATGCGACTTTCATGGCCAAACCGATCCAGGGCGCGGCCGGAAGCGCAATGCACATTCACCAATCTGTACTTGATGCCAAAACCGGCAGGAACATTTTTTCCAACGAGGACGGTACGGAAAGCGAATTGTTCCGCTCCTTCGTGGGCGGTATGCAGCACTATGTGCCACGCGCTCTTGTGATGTTTGCACCCTATGTGAACTCCTATCGCCGCCTGGCACCCGACATGGCTGCACCTGTGAACACAGAATGGGGATATGACAACCGCACAACTGCTTTCCGAATACCTGCATCCGACGCCAATGCACGACGCGTTGAAAACCGGCTACCAGGCTCTGACGCCAATCCATATCTGGCCCTGGCCGCTTCGCTGGCCTGCGGGTATTTAGGGATGTTCAACGGATTGGTGCCGACCGATCCCACCAACAAAGCGGCCAATGAAGGCGAAGTGGATTTGCCACGGGGTCTGTTGGAGGCGGTAACCCTCATGGAACAGGAAGAAGGGCTTGCAAAAGTCATGGGACGGGAATTTGTTTCCAATTATGCAGGCGTCAAGCGTGGTGAATACGAGACATTCATGCAGGTAATCAGCCCCTGGGAGCGTGAGTACCTGCTGATGAATGTGTAATCCATGACTTACCAAAGTCCCATTTCCCCGGGTCATTCATGGTATGAAGCTTCTGTCGGCGAACGACCAACCTACCCACAATATGAAGGGGACAGATCGTGCGATGTCGCCATAATCGGCGGCGGTTTTACGGGGTTGAGTGCAGCGGTTCATCTGGCAAAAGCAGGCATCGATGCTGTCGTTCTGGAAGCACACCGCCTGGGTGATGGCGCATCGGGGCGCAATGGCGGTCAGCTCAATACCGGACATCGCTCCTCGGCCAAGGAGCACGAGGAACAGCTGGGCTTTGAACGCGCCAAAGCCCTGTTTGACCTGGCTGAAGAAGCCAAGCATCACTTGCTGGATTTCGCATCCAGCAATGATATCGACATCGAATATTGCGTGGGCCATATGTCGGTTGTCCATCGCAAACGGTATTTACACGAGTATAGAGATTATCCAGCCATGATGGCGCAGCGCTTCGGCTACGCGCCCCTGCATTTCATGGACAAGGACGAAACGTCAGAACGGCTTGGTTCGACCTTCTATCATGGTGGGGTTTACGACGGTGGTACCGGCCATATTCATCCGCTCAAGCTGGTCGTCGGAACCGCGCGCGTGGCTGCAGCAAGTGGCGCACAATTGTTCGAAAATTCCGCAGTTACCTCGATGCTGCATGAAGGTGGCAAAACCCGACTGCAAACCGAAAAAGGGACAATAACGGCCGATCGGGTGCTTCTCGCAGTCAATGCTTATGGTGACGAAAAACTTGAGCCCGTCATGGCTTCGCATGTCATGCCGATCAGGTCATTTATCGGCGCGACTGCACCGCTCGATAATGATGTGCTGCCCGGAAAAGAAAGCGTCGATGATACCCGTTTCATGGT
>JAHEJF010000549.1 GCA_024639025.1 Ahrensia sp.
CAAACCAACGCTATAGCCAGCCGGACACTCAATCTCGGAGCATTTCATGTCTGTCGATACAGCCACAGTAAAACGCGTAGCCAAACTGGCGCGCATCGCCGTCACTGATCAGGAAGCCCAAAACCTTGAGGGTGAACTCAACACGATTTTGGGGTTTGTCGAGCAGCTCAACGAGGTCGATGTCAGCGGTGTCGAACCGATGGTGTCGGTTGTCGCAATGGACATGAAAAAGCGCGTCGATGAAATCACCGATGGCAACAAGCCTTCAGACATTGTCGCCAACGCGCCAGCAACCGATGAGAATTTCTTCCAGGTTCCCAAAGTGGTCGAGTAGGCCCGCCGACGAAACGCGTTCCCCTTAAAACATTCAAAGACCGACCCATGACCGATTTGACCGCCCTGACAATTGCCCAAGCCCGCGACAAGCTGCGCGCCAAGCAAATCACATCTTCAGAACTGACCGATGCCTATATCAGTGCAATTGATGCTGCCAATGATACGCTGAACGCCTATGTGGCGCTGACGCCCGACAAGGCGCGCGAAATGGCCAAAGCCTCGGATGAAAGGCTTGCATCGGGCGAAGCGGGTGCGCTGGAGGGCATTCCCCTTGGCATCAAGGATCTGTTTGGTACCCGGGATGTCCACACGCAGGCGGCTTCGCACATTCTGGACGGATTCAAGCCAAAATATGAAAGCACTGTCACTCAGAACCTGTGGAATGACGGCGCAGTCATGCTGGGCAAGCTCAACATGGATGAGTTCGCCATGGGATCGTCCAACGAGACGTCCCATTACGGGCCCGTGGTCAATCCGTGGCGTGCGCAAGGCTCCAACAAGAATTTGGTTCCCGGCGGATCATCAGGCGGCTCTGCTGCCGCGGTGGCGGCACATATTTGTGCGGCGGCAACGGCTACCGATACGGGCGGTTCAATCCGCCAACCAGCTGCTTTTACGGGTACTGTTGGCATCAAGCCAACCTATGGGCGCTGCTCGCGCTGGGGTATAGCGGCCTTTGCGTCTTCATTGGACCAGGCCGGACCGATAACACGCGATGTGCGCGATGCGGCGATTATGCTTAAATCGATGGCTTCGATCGATGAAAAGGACACAACCAGCGTCGATCTGCCCGTGCCCGATTACGAAGCCGCTCTGGGCGGCTCGGTGAAGGGCATGAAAATCGGTATTCCATCGGAATACTCGATGGATGGCATGCCTGATGAAATCAACAAATTGTGGGAACAGGGCATTGCCTGGCTCAAGGACGCCGGCGCAGAGATCGTCAAAATCTCCCTGCCACACACCAAATATGCCTTGCCTGCCTATTATATCGTGGCACCGGCCGAGGCTTCGTCCAACCTGGCGCGTTATGATGGCGTGAAATATGGCCTGCGCGTGCCTGGCAAAGACATCACCGACATGTATGAGCAGACCCGTGCGAAGGGCTTTGGCGCAGAGGTCAAGCGCCGCATCATGATCGGCACCTATGTGCTGAGCGCGGGCTATTACGATGCCTATTATTTGCAGGCGCAAAAAGTCCGCACTCTGATCAAGCAGGACTTCGAAAAAGTCTTCGCTGAAGGCATCGATGCAATTCTTACACCGGCCACACCAAGCGCCGCCTTTGGAGTCGGCGATCAGGATATGGCCGCGGATCCGGTGAAGATGTATCTCAACGACATATTTACTGTCACAGTCAACATGGCCGGCCTGCCGGGCATCGCTGTACCGGCAGGGTTGGACGGGCAGGGCCTGCCACTCGGCCTGCAGCTGATCGGCAAACCGTTCGACGAAGAAACACTGTTCAAAACTGCCAATGTGATTGAACAGGCCGCCGGTCACTTCGAGCCTGAAAAATGGTGGTAGACGACATCAAAAAAGCCCTCGATGCGCTCGAAGCCGGGCAATGCCAAATGGGTGATCATTGGGAAGTTGCGCACAATATTGCGCAAGCCCATGAAGGGCAGGCGGCGTTTGACCGCATTCATGCGCTCGTCCATCGAATCGAAGGCGATAGTTTCAATGCAAAATACTGGTACAGGCGTGCTGGCGTGGAACCTTTTGCAGGCACGTTGTCAGACGAACTGGCGGCGCTCAGGGCAGACCTGCTCACGTGACAAATTTGTCAACTGATCTGCGATTGATTTCATCTTTCTGGACCATTGGACAATTCAATCAACTTGGACGCAAATTTGCCATTATTCGTTGATTGATCGCCTCAAATTCAATTGAGGAACACAAACCAAAA
>JAHEJF010000550.1 GCA_024639025.1 Ahrensia sp.
TCCATATCGTGATACTCGGCTGCCGCCGCTGAACCATACCAGACCAGATCATCCTCTATATTGGCCAGCGTCGCTTCGCCCTTGACCATGCCCAAATGGTTCAACAGGTAGGTCAAGCCGACCTTTCCTGTCTTCCGAAGTACACGAGAGCACACAATACCATCGAGCCAATCATGAAAATTGTCACCGGTGATGGCGTAACGATTGAAACCACTTACTTCGCAAAGCCCGACTCCATTTTTTACAAGTTCGACTTCCTTGCCGATCTGTTCAAACAGATTGTTGAAATGAAAACTGTGATCTTCTTCGAAATCCGGTGATGGCTTGATGTAATCAAGCCGCTCCCAGCCATTGACAGTGGCAAAAGAAGCGCCTGCACTTGCCAGTCGTTCATAAAGCGGTGTGCATTTTGCCATGCGGCCAGCTGGGCGGTGCTCATGTGGCCGATGGAAACGGAATTCGTTCTGATAGTCTTCAATGGCCTTTAAGGCAGTATGATTGATATCGGCATATTGCGTAAAACGACGTGGGTCGATGCACCATGTGTCATAGCAAGCCTCCCCATGTGCAACGATCTGAGCCAGTAGCCAGCCATGTCCGCCACCTTCACCCAACCCGGCGCGTAAGCCGGTTATGCAATATGCATTGCGCTTGCCTGGAATTTTCCCAACCAATGGCAAGCCATCCGGCGTGTAGGTAATCGGTCCGTTGACGATGGAATGAATGCCGGCAGTCTCGAGGCAGGGCAGGCGGCTGATCGCACCCTCCATGACATCCATGACCCGGTCCAGATCGTCGGGACAAAGCGCATTGGCAAAATTGGGATCAATGCCGTCCAGTCCCCACGTTTTGCATTCCTGCTCGTAAAAGCCAATCAGCAGGCCCTTCTTTTCGGCCCGCTGGTAGAAGTCGTCGCCTGGACAGCGAATAAGCGGCACACGAAAGTCATCACCCAATGCCTCGATTTCGGGAATTGCATCCGTCAGCATGTACTGGTGTTCCATGCTGGCGACCGGCAATTCGATATCCATCATCGCCCCAATCTCGTTGCATCGGTAGCCGCCCGCATTGACGATTTTTGCGCAATGAATGTCGCCCTTGGTGGTGTGAACAATCCAGCTGTCATCTGGTTTCTGGGTCAGATCGATAACCGGCGTGTAGCGATAGATCTCGGCACCAGCCCGCCGAGCGCGCCGAGCAAGCGCCTGGCACAGTTGAGCAGGGTCAATATCACCATCCATGGGATCCCAGAGCGCACCCAGCAATCCATCAGTTGTTATGAGTGGGTGCCGGCGTTTGCATTCCTCCGCATCAATCACTTCAAGATTCACATTCATGCCCTTGGCCATTGAATGGAAATGCAGGTAACCGTCCATATGCCACTGCTCGGTGGCCAGCCGCAGGCCGCCGGTTTCCGAGTGATAATTGATCGGATAGTCCGGATCGTCGGCCAATTCCTGGTAAAGTCTGATCGAATGGGACTTCAAGCCGATCATGGTCTGGTTTGGCCCGAAATTGGTGACCTGAGCTGCTGAGTGCCAAGTCGAGCCAGACGTCAACTCGTCACGCTCAAGCAGGACACAGTCGTTGATACCTTCCTGCGTCAAATGGTACAAAGCAGAGCAGCCACCGATGCCGCCACCGATCACCACAATCTCTGTTTGAGTTTTCATCAATCCCTCCGGTCTGATTGCGCACTGTTTGCGCGCCCGACGACGCGGTCAAGCGAAAAAAATTGCCTTGTGCACAAACCGCAAACTTTAACAAAACGTCTTGCTCTCATTAACCGGTCATCAAGGTTAATGCTTCAATATGCGCACCAGTTGTCTGTGTTACGAGTTCCTGTTCTGGAGTAAGATTGTTGCGTTTTTTGCGTTTGAACGCCAGCCGCCAAATTGCGGCGAAACTGGCCGCACCGGGCCTCATTGCTGGTGCCTTCTTCCTAGCCAATCCAAGCCAAGTCGCCCTGCAGGACATGTCGAGCTTGCTGTCTGGCGAGCAGAATTCTGCTGACCGATGGAAGGTGACGATGTTGCGTGCCTCAGCCGGGTCAACTCACCAGGCTGAAATGCCCTTCGACATTGATACCTCCGTCACTGGCTCGGTCGGCGTCCGTGCACCCGGCGTTGGCGCCGTCACACTGAAAACAGACAAGGTTGTCTTGCCCGAAACACCTGACGAAATGCGGATCAACACCAGCGGCAAGTCGGGTCGCGTCGCAGCCATTGTACCAACTGCGCCGCC
>JAHEJF010000551.1 GCA_024639025.1 Ahrensia sp.
CCTGCCTGCAGTGCGTCCACCATCTTCTTGCCGCTAGCAGATGAATCGCCGGCTGCACCAAAGTAGATTGCGAGCAGCACACCTGACGAACCACCCATTGTCTGGCTGAGCTCCGTGCTGATGGCCCGGAACAGCTGCGTTATGTCAGCCAGTGGCAGCCTGTCCAGCGACCCCAACAGCGCACGCGCGGCGCCGGCCAAGGTAGAACCGGTGTCGCCATCACCAGATTTTGCGTCAAGGGCGTTGAGCGGCGCTTCGGCATCAATCAATGTCTTGCAGCATTTTTCTATGAAAGCATGGTGAGCAGCGTGGGCAGATGGCATGGGCTGGATCGGAGTCAAGCCATCGGGCAGCGGTAGCACTTTGGGCGGTGCAACATCGCCTATTCCGGGCCACGCTGCGGGCGCCACATCCTGTCTGAGCGCATCAAGCCACTCAGCCTTCGCTGGTAGAAGCGAAACAGAGAAGCCATGCATATCCAGCGATGTCATCATGGCCGCCGGACCGATCAGGTGTTTGATCGATGTGGCGATATCGGATCTGCTGAGTTCCTCAGCCAGGATCGACATTTCCAGCGGCGTGGTTGCGCCGAGATTGTTGAGCAATGCGACATAGGGAACACCGGTGAGATGGCGTTGAAGCTTGTCGGATACCATTTTCATGGCAGCGCCTGCACTTGCAAAATCGACCTGCTCGACGCCAGCCTCACCATGAATGCCCAGACCCAATTCTGCCTTGCCCGCCGGTATCCTATCTTCCGGCGGTGCGCCGGGCACGGTGCAGGTGTCCAGTGACATGCCGAGGGAAATCACACCATCGATGATTTCTTGCGCCACTGCGGCAATGTCATCAAGCGATGCACCGGATTCAGCCATGGCGCCTGCAATTTTGTGGACGAAAAGCGTGCCGGCAACACCCCTGGCCTGTGGCAGTTCGGGCAAAGCGACATCGTCGTCAACCACCACCATTGCCACCTTTCGGCCATGTGCTCTTGCCCTTTCGGCTGCAAGGCCAAAATTCAACCGGTCACCGGTGTAGTTCTTCACGATGAGCAAACATCCCGCATCACCAGTGACTGCCATGATGCCGGCCAGAACAGCATCAACAGAGGGCGAAGCAAAGACATCGCCACAAATGGCGGCGGTCAACATGCCTTGCCCAACGAAACCTGCATGTGACGGTTCATGGCCGGAGCCGCCGCCCGATACCAGCGCAACCTTGGATTTATCCCAGTCCGTGCGCACCACAACCTTGATATGCGGATAGCCGTCCAGTCGCGCCAGCCGATCACCGCTATTGCGCAACAATCCATCAATTGCTTCGATGACAAGATCTTGTTTTTCGTTGATGAACTGGTTCATTGCTTTGCTCTTTCGAAGTCCGTTGACTGCTCCACCAAAGCGTTGGCCGGATCCCATGCTGCCCTACACAGTGTAAGCTTAGCGGACTGCGCGCTTGATTTTGCTCCTAAATGGAAGCTGCTGACATTGCTGTCGCCAAAAGTAGTGCACGTTTCTATAAGTACTCCTCCCAGAGAATGGATTGCAGCCAGAACGGTCTTCAACTCCCAAAAAGACAAACAATGATGTGCGTACCTCATTCTATTTCCGGCCGATTTAACCCTAAATGATGTACGTACATCATGTCGAGTCCACATATTATCTTTTCTCCCAATTAACAGAATTCAGCCGCTCAAAAAGTCAAGTTTTCAGACTGACCCAAGCTGCGTTTCGCTTTGACGAGCGAACGCATGCATCCACAAAAGCGACACCCAAAACGCCGTCATCAATTGAGGGGTAAATTATCTCAGAATCCGCTGTAACCCCTTGTTGTTTGGCACGTATTGCCGCTGCAGCTTCGGTGTAAATATTGGCAAATCCCTCCAGATATCCTTCCGGATGGCCGGGCGGGATTCGGCTCACACGGCCTGCTGCCGCGCCCGAACCGGCACCACCGCGCGTTATCAACCGCTTTGGTTCGCCCAAGGGGGTATACCAAAGATAATTCGGGTCTTCCTGCGCCCATTCGATGCCGCCCTTTGACCCGTAGATCCGAATCCGCAAAGCGTTTTCGTTACCGGGAGCGACCTGGCTGGACCACAATGTTCCCTTCGCGCCGCCCTGCCAACGAATCATCACATGGGCATTGTCGTCGAGCACCCGGCCTGGCACGAAACAATCGAGATCAGCGGCAATCGTCTCGACTTGAAGACCGGACATGAAACAAGCCAGATTAAACGCATGG
>JAHEJF010000057.1:0-2235 GCA_024639025.1 Ahrensia sp.
CAGATGGTGTGGCACTGCTTAACCGCCTTCGTCTCGAAGGTGGCAACACGGAGGCTGATATTGTTCTCGGTCTCGACCAGAACCTTATTGCCGAGGCAAGGCAGACCGGCTTCTTTGCGCCGCACGGCATCAATACTCAAGCGGTCTCTGTGCCCGGAGGCTTTGAAGATGAGATCTTCGTGCCATTTGATTTTGGCTATTTTGCTGTCATTTACGATACCGAGAAGGTGCCCAACCCACCACAGAGCATGGAGGCATTCCTGAACGGTGACAGTGATCAAAAGATCGCTATTCAGGATCCCCGGACTTCGACGCCCGGTCTGGGGCTGATGTTGTGGCTCAAGCAGCTTTACGGGGATGATGCGCCCGGGGCCTATGCGAAACTGCAGGACCGTGTTTTGACCGTCACACCTGGCTGGTCCGAGGCTTATGGCCTGTTCACAAATGGCGAAGCGTCGATGGTGCTTTCCTACACCACATCGCCTGCCTACCACATGATCGCCGAGAATGAGGATCGGTACCAAGCGGCAAGTTTTTCCGAAGGGCACTATTTGCAGATCGAAGTTGCCGGCCTGACTGAAAAGGGCAAACAGAATGCCCTGGCCAAACAGTTCCTTGAATTCATGATCAGTCCCGCCTTTCAGAATATTATTCCGGAGACAAACTGGATGCTGCCTGCTGCACCCACATCGTCAGCGCTTAACCCGGTTTTTGACAAGCTTGTCCAACCACAAAATGCGCTGATGATCTCTTCAGATAAAATTGCAGTCAATCGCAAGCAGTGGATTGACGAGTGGCTTGAAGTCATGAGCCGCTATAGCGATGCAAGCGGCAACTAAAATCGGTAAGACCAAGCAGGCCGCTGCAGATTCTTATCTGCCACTTTTCGCGCTTGCCTTATTGGGCCTGTTGGCCGGTGGAGCCATTGTGGCGCTGATCGGTTTTGCGCTTCTTGGTGCAGTTCAGGACAGCACACCATTTTTGGCAGATGCCGTTTTGTGGCGGACAATTCGATTCACGCTGTCGCAGGCCTTCCTCTCCACATTTGCCTCGGTGGTCCTTGCAATCCCTGTGATATTTGCTCTGCACGAATCCAGACAATTCCCGGGTCGTGAACTACTGCTTCGGATTTTTGCTCTGCCTTTGGTCCTGCCGCAGATAGTTGCGGTGCTTGCGATTGTGTCGCTCTATGGCAACCAGGGCTATGTCACACGGGCGCTCAGTTCTGTCGGGATTGAAACGCCATCGATCTACGGAATGACCGGCATACTTGTCGCGCATGTCTTTTTCAATCTGCCGCTGGTTGTTCGCATCGTGCTGGGGGCACTACAATCCATGCCGGATGAGTATGAACGATTGGCGCATCAGCTTTCGCTCGGCGCGTTGGCGCGTTTCAGGTTGGTGCTTTGGCCCTATATGCGGCCGGCATTGTTCAATGCAGCTGCGCTGGTGTTTATGTTGTGCGTCACTTCCTTCACTGTCGTGCTCACTCTGGGCGGCGGACCGCGTGCTACGACGCTCGAGGTGGCCATCTATCAGGCATTGACCTTTGATTTTGATATTCAAAGGGCTGTCACTCTGACAATTTGCCAACTTCTCCTGACCGGTCTTGCCGTGCTTGCACTGGCACGTGCAGGTGGCAAGTTGCATGCTGGATTAACGCTGCAAACCCATCGACCAATGGTTTCAAAATCCAATATTGTCGGAGCGGCTATGACTTTTCTGGTCGTTGGTTTGGCGGGCCTCTATGTGACAGCTCCATTCGTCGCGATCACGCTGAAGGGCATTGTAGCGGATCTTGCCAGATTGCTCGCAGAAAATCAGGTACAGTCCGCCATACTCACCAGCCTTGTACTTGGATTGGCAGCGGCCCTGTTGTGTATTTGTGTAGCGCTTGCCCTCACCGAAGGTGCTGTGAGCAGCGTAAAAAACAACAGCATAATTGGCGAATGGATCTATGCGCATGCTGCTTCGCTGGTGCTGGTTGTGCCACCGATTGTCATCGCAGCGGGATGGTTCATCATGCTCAGACCCATTGTGCATGTTTACTCGGCGGCGCCCTATATTGTTATTGCCGTCAACGCGGCCATGGCGCTGCCCTTTGCAATGCGTTTTGTCCTGCCTGCCCGACAAGTTGTCTCTCAGCGGCATGATCGACTCTGTGCCCAACTGGGATTGGAAGGATGGAACAAGTGGCGCCTGGTATTGCTTCCGGCGATGGCCAAGCCACTGTCT
>JAHEJF010000057.1:2335-8191 GCA_024639025.1 Ahrensia sp.
TGGCGTCAATTGATGAAGCACTGTCTGATGTGGGTCTTGCCCAGTATGGTGAGCGTCTGCCAGCGCAATTGTCTGGCGGAGAGCGGCAAAGAGTGGCGCTGGCGCGGGTATTGGTTCGGCGCAAACCGATATTGATTTTAGATGAGGCGTTTGCTTCGTTGGGGCCGGGATTGCGCGATGAAATGCTGGATCTTGTTGGTGAGCTTACAAGTGCTCACAGTATGTCGACACTCATGGTGACGCATGCGCCTGAAGATGCACTGAGAATCGCTGAGAATCTGGTTTTCTTGGACAAGGGAAGGATTGTGCTTACGGGCGGGGCTTCCGATTTATTAACCGGCAACGGCGACAATCCGCTCATAAGATCTTATTTGGGGGCCGCTATTCCACCAAAAAAATGACGTTGTTTTGCCCGATTTTTGAGGCAAAACCGGCATCGGCATTGAAAATTCTTTGCGACCGCTGCCGCAAATCGTTATGCACACAAAGAAAATTAAGCAAAAATCGCTGTAATCGGCACAAGTGAAACATTCTGGATATTCGGATAAATTGAAGCGCAATCAAACAGTACAAAGTAATGCGTGGATGCGCGTTTGCGCGCTCATCACTTTTGCGGGTGTGAGCGGATGCAGCTCGTTTGGCGACCTTGTGGGTGATCCATCAATAACGCCATCCAGTTCTCCTATTATTGCAGAGAATGTGCGCTCGGGTCGATTGGCTCGCTTGGGTGCCTCCCAGCATCCCCGGATTCTGGCCTCTTATGGTGGTGAATACGCGAATGTGAAGCTGGAGCGCATGGTCGCGGGCATTGTTGGCAAGCTTGTCACGGTATCCGATAATCCAGAGCAGGTGTACCAGATTTCGATACTGGATTCGCCGGTGGTCAATGCTTTCGCCTTGCCCGGCGGCTATTTGTATGTTTCTCGCGGGCTTTTGGCGCTGGCCAGTGACTCGGCCGAACTTGCCGCGGTTATTGCGCATGAAATGGGCCATGTGACGGCAAACCATGGCGTGCTGCGACAGAAAAAGGAACAAGAAGCAGCTCTGGCGGAACGCATTGTGGCCGAGGCAATCTCGGACAAGAATGCGGGTCGGCGCGCCTTGGCACGCGGACGCATCGAACTTGCACAGTTTTCCCGCAATCAGGAGCTCGAAGCTGACGCAATTGGCATCGCAGCCATTGGCGAGGTCGGCTATGACCCTTACGCAGCCGCAGCATTTCAGAAGCACATGGCCGATTTTACAAAGTACCGAAGTGCCGCAGGAAACAATGATCAAGGGATTGATTTTCTATCCACGCACCCTTCAACGCCACAACGCATCAATCTGGCCATCGGCCACGCACGAAAATTTGGACCAGTAGGGATCGGCGTCAGAGATCGGGAAAACTATCTTTCCGGTATTGACGGCATGCTGTTTGGCGATAGCACTGACGAAGGTTATGTTCGTGGCCAACGCTACAGCCATGTAAATCTTGGAATTACCTTCGAGTTTCCTGCCGGATTCGATATCGAGAACAATCCTGAAGCGGTTCTGGCAGCCCGTCCGTCCGATGGTGCGGCGGTGCGCTTTGATGGCGATGATGTCGCGCCTGCGCAGGACCTGACAGAATATTTGCTCAGTGGTTGGATTGAAGGCCTTGATACCGGGTCGGTTCAGGCCATCAAGATCAATGGGCTGGATGCAGCCCGCGCACAAGCTTCGGCAGGGCGGTGGGACTTCGATATCACCGTGGTGCGCGCTAATGATGCAGTGTACCGAATCTTGACGGCACTACCCACAGGTTCAATCGATCTTGAACAGTTGGCCACGCAGGTTCGAAACAGCTTTCGTTTGTTGAGTGCGGCTGAAAAACGAAATCTGAAACCTCTGCGCGTACGCTTGGTGAAGGCGGCAGCGGGCGATACCTCAGCGAAACTGGCGGCAAGAATGAACGACGTCCCAGACCCGTTGGCGCTGTTTATAGCCCTTAACGGTTTGGAGAGCGGCGAGAGCCTGGTTACAGGACAGCATTACAAAATCATAACACCCTAGGTGATCGATTAATCATGCATAGGACGCCAGGTCAGCTCGATTATCGCTGACGAGCGCCGATTTCATCTTCTCGAGCGCGCGGTTTTCGATCTGACGCACACGTTCTTTGGAGATTCCCAGTTCATTGCCAAGTGATTCCAGTGTTGCGCCTTCTTCGGAAAGCTTTCTCTTGCGGATGATCTTCAGTTCACGCTCATTGAGTACTTGCATGGCATCACGCAACCAGGACGTACGTCGATTGCCATCGATGCTTTCTTCAACCAACGCATCCTGCAGGGGGCGGTCATCGACAAGAAAGTCCATTCTTGTGGCAGAGCCTGAATCATCATCACTAACGGGGGCGTGCAAGGATGTGTCCGAGCCTGAAAGCCGTGAATCCATAAGCGCAACGTCTTTCGTGGAAACGCCCAGCGCTTGCGAAATCTCCTGGTAAACATCCGGCTGAGATATCAGGTCGCCATTGCGCGCCAGTTTGGCCCGAAGGCGACGCAGATTAAAGAACAACGCTTTTTGGGATGAGCTGGTTCCACCGCGCACGATCGACCAGTTGCGCAGGATATAATCCTGCATGGAAGCTCTTATCCACCAGGTTGCATATGTTGAAAAGCGGACCTCGCGCGCAGGTTCAAATCTGGCGGCGGCTTCAAGCAGTCCGACATATCCCTCCTGAATGAGGTCACTCATCGGCAAACCGAAATTGCGGAATTTGGATGCCATCGAGATGACGAGACGCATATGAGCGGTTGTAATTTTATGGAGCGCTTCCTGGTCCTGCTGTTCTTTCCAGGCGATGGCGAGTTGATGCTCTTCCTCACGCTCGAGATAGGGCGCCTTCATTGCGTTTCGGATCATATCTCGGCGCGCAGGTTCGGTCGTCATCTTGGTCTCCTGAGATGCATATCTGGATGCTCAATAGTTTGTACGACCGAGAGTCAATTTTGGATCATCGCTGCGCCACACAATTGGCGGCGAAATTTGTGCCGAGTCCAGACGCAAAAACGCCCGCTCGATGAAAGGAGCGGCCGTTCATTGGATGAAGACCGATATCAGGCGGCTTTTTCTTCGCCGTTTTCGGCTTTTTCTTCAGTCTCGGCTTCCTCGCCCTCAGCTTTTGGACCGCGACGCGGACCTTTGTTGAGGTTTGTTTCGATGAGGCGAACTGATTCAGTATCGGTTATCTTTTTGACGACCGTGATCTCGCGAGCCATGCGATCCAGCGCCTGTTCATAGAGCTGACGCTCAGAATAGGATTGTTCTGGCTGGTTCTCTGCGCGATAGAGATCGCGCACGACCTCTGCAATGGAGATCAAATCGCCGGAATTGATTTTTGCATCATATTCCTGCGCCCGGCGCGACCACATTGTGCGTTTCACGCGCGCACGACCTTGCGTAACCTTCAATGCACGATCGACAAAGTCAGACTCTGACAGTTTGCGCATTCCGATGGAAAGTGCTTTTGCGACCGGAACCTTCAGACGCATTTTGTCCTTCTGAAACTCAATGACAAAAAGCTCAAGCGTAATGCCAGCGACTTCCTGCTCTTCAATAGCCTTGATCTGACCAACGCCATGCGCTGGGTAAACAATGAACTCACCAGTTTTAAAACCTTGACGTTGAGATGTTTTTTTAGGCGCGGATGCCATGTCTCATTACTCCTGCCCGAAATACTATTTTCGGATTTATGATTTTTAGCCGAAGCCCCTTTTTTATGGCGTTTCAAAAAATTGCGACCAGCAAAAAAGGCCCGAACAGATATCGCAGAAGCGATCCATCTCAGACCTTGTCATTGACTTATCCGCGGATAAGAACTGAAGTTGGGCTACAATTTTCCGTTAAAAACGCCATTAACGAAGTGTATAACATAAAAATCAGCAAATTTCAACGGGTTGCGCCACATTGCAGCGCAGCAATCCAGAAGATGAAAACTTAGGTTAACGCATCTTAGCCCAGCGCGTTGCATTTGTATGCAGCCGAGACTTTTTGCACGTTCAGTCGCCTTCACCTGGCGCCGGTGAAAAGAACTGCTCATACTTGTTTGCAACACCGTCAAATTCCTTCCCATCGGCGGGTCCGTCGCGCTTGATGGTGATATTGGGCCACTTGTCGGCATACTCGGTGTTGATCTTCAACCATTGGTCCAGGCCCGGTTCGGTATCGGGCTTAATTGCTTCGGCTGGACATTCAGGCTCGCATACGCCGCAGTCAATGCACTCATCCGGGTGGATTACGAGCATATTTTCGCCTTCATAGAAGCAGTCCACCGGACACACTTCCACACAGTCCATATATTTGCACTTGATGCAGTTATCGACGACGATGTAAGTCACTTCACCACTCCAGCGAACCTGTCATTTTCGGCTTGATTAAGCGTAATTTGCCAAGCTGGCAAGTCCAGTCAATGCGACAGAAAAGACCTCAAATTCAACACGGGGTTATAAGTTGCGCAGACGGTCCATTTCGCGACGCTCTTTTTTCGTCGGTCTGCCGGTGCCGGGGTCGCGTTTTGCTGGAAGAGCGGAAAATTTGGTCGCTGATTTTTCAATCGGCGGCGGTGACATGTCTTCATAAAGGGTTCGTGCTTCTGCGGCCGGACCACGCCGCGTTCCGCAGTTGAGGATCTTCACGATCTTGATGGCTCTCTCCAGCGAAATTGTCAGCACATCATCGGGCTTCACCGCAGTGCTAGGCTGGTTGGTTTTCTCTGCGTTTATGCGCACATGTCCGGCGCCAATCATCTTGGCTGCCAGCGTTCTTGATTTCATAATGCGTGCGTAAAAGAGCCATTTGTCCAATCGGATGCGTGCTGGCCCGGGATCGCTGGCACGTTCAGCCATTATTTTCCCAGCTGTTCTTTGAGCGCCTGCAGCTTTGCAAATGGGCTATCGGGGTCGATTCTCTTTGGCTTGCCTGATGGGCTGGCCTGACCACGATTGTCGCCCGGTTTGCCCTTGCTTTTGGACTTTGAATCTCTGCGTGGTTTGTTGCCGCCCTTTCGAGCGTGGTGCTTATCGCCAGTCCGCGCTCCCCTGTTTCGATTACCAGCCCGCTCAAATCTTGGCTGATGCCAAATCAGTGTCGGCTTTGGCTCGTCTTCAGTTGCTTCGGCAGCAGGTTCGTCTTTTGCACTTTCAGTCTCTTTGGCAGCCTCAACCGGTGCTTCATCACTGGTTTCATCGCCGCCTTTTTCTGCCGCAATGTCTCCTGTGCTATCTGGCGCAGGTTTTGGTCCGTGCTCTGCCTGCAATGCCGCGATTGCCTGCTTAGCAACCTCTGCTTCCATCGGTTCGGCCTTGTACCCCAATCCCTTCAAAACCGCTTCCATATCCTCGGCGGTCGCACCAAGAATGGACATCATGGCTGGAGTGACCACAAATTTACCATCGCCGAAGGCACCCTCGGGCAAATCATTGCCAGCTTTCCAGTATACCGCAGGCCGGATGAGATCGGCCAGGCGCTCCAATATGTCCACCCGAACAGCGCGTGGGCCCAGCAAGCGATAACCTGCCAATTTGTAAAAGACCGGATCATAGCCTTCGTCGGTTTGTAGCGATGTGCGTCCGCTTGCCAAAAGTGCCACAACTTCGCCATTGCCGGGATTTTCTTTGCCTTCATTGAAGATTGCCCAGAGCAAGGTCAGAAGGCCTGCTGGTGCGGGCTTGATGAGCACCGGCACAAAGATGTGGTAAAACCCGAAGCGAACACCATACCGTCTCAGCGCAGCCCGTCCATCCTGGTCCAGGGACTTGACGTCATTGGCGATGGTACGGCGCTCGACGATTCCCTGATGTTCGATAAGCTGGAAAGCAATGCCGCGGGCTATGC
>JAHEJF010000552.1 GCA_024639025.1 Ahrensia sp.
GGTTGTTGCGGCCGCATAGTCAGCGCAATTGGCCGAACGATTGGTCAATAGCTTGTTGGTGATGTCTGTCGCGGCGCTCAGGTCGCCAGCCGTCAGGCTGCCGGTTGTGCAAGCGGTGATAAGCATTGTGATAAAGAGTGGAGCAGTTTTTTTCATGGGATTCGGTCCGGGCAATTTGTCTGGTTCGTGCCATTGGGTCTAGGCGCAAAGCAGCGCGCTGACCAGTTAACTCTTGGTAAGCTTGGCAAGGCTTCTGTAATGTTGCGTCGGTTTTGGATGAACGTGCGGCTTTCACATTTGCATGCTAAAATCCTCCGGCAACACAGGAGGAGAACATGCAGGTCACACCTTACGTTTTTTTCAACGGCAATTGTGCCGAAGCGTTGACATTTTATGAAAACGCACTGGGCGCAGAGATCGGCATGAAAATGTTGGCTTCTGACATGCCGCCTGATCCGGACTTCGTTGTTCCAGATGACAAAAGGGGTTTCATCATGCACGCGCAGATGAAGATCGGCGAAGGCGAGGTGATGATGTCGGACAATCTGATGGGCGAAAGCGCCGACATGGAAGGCGCTTCGATCATGCTCAATCTTGCGACAGCGTCAGAAGCAAAGGCGATTTTCGACAAGTTGGCCGATGGGGCCGAGATCTCAATGGCCTGGGCGCCGACTTTCTGGAGCGCCGGTTTTGGCACTTTGCGCGACAAGTTCGGTGTGCGCTGGATGGTCGGCACCGATGAGCCACCAGCTGAAAGCTGAGAGTTTCAATACAAAAGCACTGCTGTTTGGGCTGGCGCGGGTCTGAGTTGCGTTGCCTGATCCTGCCAGTGTGAATTTGACGGGGAAAGGCAGCGCGTGCGCTTGTCAAACAGGCTTGTAAATTTTATTCAACCAAACAGTTGACAATTACATCTTGCAAGGATATTCAACCATATGGGTGAATATAATGAAGACGATCACCTTTCGGAGGTTTTGAAAGCCGTCAGTGACGGCACAAGGCGTTCGCTTCTGACGGCACTTGTGCAGGAGGGGCCAACGCGTGTGACCGATCTTGCCGACCGGTATGACATGTCGCTTAACGCCGTCTCCAAGCACATCAAGGTGCTGGAAAAGGCGGGGCTGGTGACGCGTAAGACGCTTGGCAGGGTACATCTGATCGAAGCCGAACTGGCCCGCATCCAGATGGTTGATGACTGGTTCAAAAAGCTCCGTTCGATCTGGGATATCCGCCTCGAATTTTTGTCCGAGGCCTTGCAGGAAAGGAATGACGATGATGAGTGAACTTAATTTGACCGTGAACAAAACGGTGCCGGCACCGCCTGAAAAGGTGTTCAATGCATGGCTCGATCCGGAGATGCTGGTGAAATTCATGGTGCCGATGGAAGGCGCCTATGTATCCGATGCCAAGGTGGATGCGCGCGAAGGGGGCAGCTTTTCCTTCATGTTCATGGACGGAGACAATCAGTTGCCCCATTCAGGCACGTATCAGACGATTGACCGGCATTCGCGGCTGGTGTTCTCATGGCAGTCGCCGTTTTCGGTTGATGGCAGCACGGTGTCACTGAGCTTTACGCCGAACGGTGACAATGCAACAGATGTGGAGCTGTATCACGAGAAGTTTGCCGATGAAGATTCGCGCAACAATCACAACAGCGGCTGGACCTCGATATTGGACAATCTATCCCGCAGCTTTTGATCCACTTACATCGACGAAAAGCCGCCCGATGAGGCGGCTTTTTGCTTTTTTGCGCGAAATTTCTGAACTGGACTTTACTTGGCACGGGCGACGATAAAGGGTCGGTTGTCCTTGCCCTTGGTGCCGTGGAATTCGACTGCCTCGATCTTGAAACCGGCATCAAGGATGGCCTGTTTGAATGCCTCAATCGTGAAGGTGTGCAGCGTCGGCACACCGTAAAAGCGGCGCATGACAGGCAGTACAATATTGCGCATCAGCGGGTTCATTTCACCAAGGCAGGGCGTTTTGGTAATGAATACGCCATTGGGTTTGAGAACCCGATGGGCAGCGGCCAATGCCGCATCAACATCGTCAACCAGATGATACAGATTGTGCGCCATGGCTGCATCGAAGCTCTGATCGGCGAAAGGCAGGCTTTGAGCGCCAGAAACAACAAATTCCGCGTTCAATCGACCGTCTTCAAGGACTTTTTCCGTAGCGATCGCGACCATCTCACCGGAAATATCGGTTCCGGTAATGTGTTTGACACGCGGCG
>JAHEJF010000058.1 GCA_024639025.1 Ahrensia sp.
TGCTGGCCTTGTCCCATCTGCAAATTGTTCATCATGTCTTGCAATTGCGACAACATATCCATGGCCTGTTCGCGTGCACCCGATTTCGCCATCTCTTCCAGTCGATCCAGCATTTCATCCAGGCTTTGAGGATCCAGCTGTTGAGCATTTTGCTGGTTTTGTTGCTGTTGCAGATTGGGATTGTTCTGGTTTTGCTCGGCAAACTCCCGCAGAAAATCTTGCATGGCTTCGCGCAACTCGGCCATTAATTGTTCGATTTCCTCATCTGACGCGCCACGTTCCAAGGCATCGCGCAAGGCTTGCTGGGCATCCTTTAGGCGGCGCTCGGCATCAGACAATCCACCATCTTCAATGTTCCGCGCTACTTCCCACAAATAATCAACAACTTCTCGCAATTCATTATCACTGCGCGCGTAGCCCAGCTTCGATTTTGCTGTCGTCAGTCCCAGAAAATGGGCTGCATTATCGATGGTCTCCTCAGGATACAACATGAACAAGTCGAGCATGTCGTAGACGTCTTTGGAAGCATTTGCATCCAGAGCAAGATTACGCCGTTGCTCAATAAGCGCCCGTGCCAACGGATTCGAGAACGGACGACCCGGTAATATCGTCTCGATGGCGCTGCTCCGGCCAATTTGCTCCAGATCATCCTCGACCTCCAGGATGATATTGACCTTGGCTCCCGCCCAGGGGTGCTCCATCAGGTCCCTGGTGGTCTTGGCTTTGCCTTCCTGATTGCGCCTTGGAAGCACAAGATTGAAGTCCGGGGCATCATACAAAGGCCGAGCGGCATCAGATTTTGGGTTGGCAAGACTGACGATACCGCGGCCAGCGGCCAACCGATAGTCGTCTGTTGCAACATAGTTCAGCGTCAATGCCCCGTTGACAGCCCGCTGCGGTTCTCCGTCAAAGGCGATTTGCGGTGCATCGTCTGGCGTAACATTAATCTGCCATAGATTAAGCGGTGCGCCTTCATCGGTCTGACTGTCCTGCCTGATCTGCAGCGTGCCCGGCTTCGCAATCACCACTTCAAACTGCCGCGCCGAGGCGCGCTGTGCGCCTGTGGTGGCATCCAGTTCAGGCATAGACGTTTCAACATCAGGAAAATTAACACGTTCCTCGCCCGATCCGCCCGCGATACGAACGACAATTTTGCTTCCCTCAGGCACAGTGAATTCGCGTCGAGCGGCATTCAGTTGGGACGTCAGGAAGATGGGTGCAACACCTGTGTAGGAAGGCGGAGTCAGCCAGGCATCGATGCGCGGCGGGATGACTTCCGCTCGCTCATGGCTATGAAAAACGTCGGTGACAGCACCACCGGAAACGCCATAGGAAAATGCAAACGCGCTCACGAGTGCAAGTGGAACAAGCGCCCGCAACGCCCACGGATCCCGTTTGGGAATGTCCGTTTTTACACGAGCCGATTCAACGCTGGATACCTTCTCGGCCAATCTGCGCTGATGGTACCTCCAAAGGGTTCGGGCAAAATCATCGTCCTCGCCAATTGCAAGTGAATCGTCCTGCGCCGTAATTGGCTGGTGTTCGAGACGGTTATCCTGCTCAAGCCGCCGATCAACATGAGACGTTGAGGGAACCGCGATCTTTCGCAGCGGGTATAGCGCCGCCAATGCGGCAACAGCAAACAAGACACCCAAAATGATCCGCGTCGTGTCTGAAACGGATCGGAAAACACCCAACCATGAAACAATCAGGAAGAACCCGATCAAAATGGCCATGGGCAAGATGGCAGGCGCAATGCTCTCCCAGGTCAGCGCAAAGCGGCTCCAAACACGTGCAGCACGCAACCTTCCGCTCACCGGCCTTTGCTGATCAGTGCCACTGTTTTCATTGGACGGTGCAGGCGAACCTAGCGTCATGTAATGCGATGCTCCGTTGCTGCAAATTAAGATAGCAGACAAAAGGGCGAAGGCGAGGCTCCGACGCAATAAAATCAGTCACAGTTTAGTCAGGACGGGCAATTTGCTCTAAAGCCAGGAAGGAATGCTGTCCTGCGCGATCAAATCATCGTAGCTTGGGCGCGGCCTCGCGATATGAAATTGATCTTTATTTACAATAACTTCAGGCACAAGAAGTCGTGAATTGTAAGTCCCTGACTGAACCGCGCCATAAGCACCGGCAGAACCAATGGCAATCTGATCGCCGGCTTTTAATACAGGCAGATTTCTGTCGAGTGCCAAATAATCCCCAGATTCACAAACCGGACCCACGATGTCGGCGACCATGTAATCAGCGTTCTGCTCAGGCTCAACAACCGGATACATCTCATGGAACGCATCATAGAGCGTCGGCCGAATCAGGTCGTTCATGGCCGCATCAACGATGACGAAGTTTTTCGCCTCAGCCGTCTTGACGTAAACAACTTCGGTTACAAGGATCCCGGCATTTCCAGCGATCAAACGCCCTGGTTCGAAAATCACCTGAACACCTAGCGGTTTCACATGCTTTTTGACTGTCGTTGAATAGGCATCAGGAAGTGGCGGAGGTGCATTGTCATTCTTGTAAGGTATCCCAAGACCCCCGCCCAGATCGACATGCTCAATGTCGTGGCCGTCGGCCCGTAATTGTTCAACCAATTCTATCAGTAGGCCGAAAGCATCATCAAATGGCTGCAAATCAGTAATCTGACTGCCAATATGCATATCGATCCCAGCAACTTTGAGCCCCGGCAGGCTTCCAGCGCGTTGGTAAACTTCCCGCGCCCGCGTGAACGAAATACCGAACTTGTCACCCTTTTTGCCGGTTGAAATCTTGTGATGTGTCTTTGCATCGACATCAGGATTGATGCGCAGTGAAACCGGTGCAGTTTTGCCAAGTGTGGAAGCCCGTGCTGCCAGCAGTTCCAATTCCGGCTCTGATTCCACGTTGAAACAAAGTATCCCGGCCTCAAGCGCAAAATCGATCTCACGCGATGTCTTGCCAACCCCTGAGAAGAGGATTTTTGAGGCAGGTATTCCTGCGGCCAACGCACGCCTGAGTTCCCCCTCCGATACAACATCGGCGCCCGAGCCCAGCTCAGCCAATGTCCTTAATACGGCCTGATTTGAATTGGCTTTCATGGCATAACAAACCAGCGCATCGATATCATCAAAAGCGCTGGCAAATACATTGTAATGCCGCGCGAGCGTCGCCGTTGAGTAGCAATAAAAGGGCGTACCAACTTTTTCCGCAATCTGAGGGATGCTGACATCTTCGGCGTGCAGAACGCCATCTATATAATCGAAATGGTTCACGAGAGCAGAGCCTGGATAGAGATTTAGTTTAGTATGCCATCAAGGATGAACGGCTTGTCTTCCTCGGGTGCTTCTTGGGCGTCTTCAGCCGGAACCGCTGCAGAAGGAGGCGGCTCCAGCGGGCCAGCCCTGCCACACGCTGCAAGGGTTCCCAAAACCAACCATAATACCAACAATTTCAGCAGCTGCGTCATGCTTTGATCCGAACTGATTAAACAACCTTCATAGAGCGCTTGACCAAAATTTGCACCCCGAAAAAAGCCACTCCTACGCCCTTTTTGCCAAACGCTTCTGCCAAAACCTGATTTGCTTTTTGACCTGCACCGGTGCAGTGCCGCCAAAACTGGTGCGGCTGGCAACTGATTTTTTCACGCTGAGCACTGAGAATACGTCATCCGTGATCGCCGGATTGATTGCCTGAAGTTCCTCAAGGCTCAACTTTTCAAGCGTGATCTTCTTTTCTGCCGCCAAGGCCACTGCTTTGCCTGTCACATGATGGGCATCACGAAATGGCATGTTAAGCGCCCGGACACACCAGTCAGCCAGATCTGTTGCAATCGAGTAACCGCTGCCGGCAGCTTTGCGCATTGCCGCTTCGTTGATATCCATGTCAGCAACCATTCCTGTCATGGCAGCCAATGCCAATTCCAGGGATTCCGCAGCATCAAAAACCTGCTCCTTGTCTTCCTGCATGTCCTTTGAATAAGCCAACGGCAGCCCTTTCATGACGGTCAACAGCGCAATCAGGGAACCATTAATGCGCGCTACCTTGGCGCGCACCAGTTCTGCTGCGTCCGGATTCTTCTTTTGCGGCATGATCGAAGAGCCCGTCGAAAAAGAGTCCGAGAGGGTGACAAACCCAAACTGCGGGGTTGACCAAATCACGATCTCTTCGGCCATCCGCGACAAATGGGTCGCACAAATGGAGGCCGTCGACAGAAACTCGAGCGCAAAATCGCGGTCGGACACTGTATCAATTGAATTTCGTGTTGGTTCTCTGAAACCCAGCGCCTCGCTGGTCATGCTGCGGTCTATCGGAAACCCGGTGCCAGCCAGCGCTGCTGCGCCCAGCGGGTTTTCATTCAATCGCTCAAGGGCATCATCAACCCGGGACAGGTCTCGACCGAACATTTCGACATAGGCCATGCAATGATGGCCGAAAGTAACGGGTTGAGCAGTTTGCAGATGGGTAAACCCGGGCATGACCGTGCCAGAATGTGCCGTCGCTCTGGTCAACAAAGCTTCGATCAGCTTTTCCAGCAGGCTGGCAGTTTTCTGCAGTTCTGCCTTCACCCACAGACGGAAATCCACGGCAACCTGATCGTTCCGGGATCGCGCGGTGTGTAAACGGCCAGCCGCATCCCCGATGAGCGCCCGCAGCCGCGCTTCAATATTCATGTGAATGTCTTCAAGAGCCCTGGAGAATTCAAATCTGCCCGATTCAATTTCTAACAAGATCGTGTTCAACCCGTGAACAATCTTGTCGCGATCTTCTCCCGTTATTATGTCACATTCAGCAAGCATGTTGGCATGTGCGATTGACCCTGCAATGTCCTGCTCATACAGCTTCTTGTCAAAGCCGATGGAAGCATTGATCTCCTCCATGATCGCGGCGGGACCGGAAGCAAAACGACCACCCCACATGGAGTTGGCATTGTCGGCTTGAGATTTGGAAGACTTAGACATGATTATGGCAGACCCGGTCAGCAAAAAGATTAACAGAAGACGTGCCCTGACTCTCGGGATGTGTTTCCTCGCGATCGGCACGCTTGGCATATACGGCTGTAAAGACGCATCTGGCAATGCTTCATCAGGAATCTCTGAAGAACTAAAACAACGGATCGAACCATTGCTGGTCGGTGATTTGGCAGCAATGGCAGTTCGGGAAAGCGCCGAAGATCTGTCCGAGCTCAAATTCAACGGACCCGATGGAAATACCATCACTATGGCCGACACCGGTGGCAAATTCCGTCTGGTGAACCTCTGGGCAACCTGGTGCGCTCCGTGCCGGGCCGAAATGCCGGCACTGGACGAGTTGCAGCGACAACGTGGTGGCGACAAATTTGAAGTGATTGCCATCTCCGTGGATGGCGGCGGCCAAGAAAAACCCCGCGCATTCTTCGACGAGATCGGGCTGAAAGACCTGACGTTCTATCATGATCCGACCATTGGTGTATTCAACGACTTGAAGAGAAAGTCATTGGCGCTCGGCTTGCCTGTGACTCTCTTGCTTGATGAGAATAACCGTGTGGTGGCCAACATGAATGGGCCAGCTGATTGGGCCAGCGAGGACGCACTAAGGCTGGTCGATGCGGTAATCGCCGAACAAAATTAACCCTTTTTGGTAGTCAAAGGTCGCCAATCTGGCTTGCGGGACGTGTCAGTTGTGTCTGAACATCATCGGGGGCACAAAATATTGTGGGAACAAACCAACAACTTCTCTAGAAAGTTGATTCGTCCCTGATTCGTTCCCACCGTGTTCCATTCATTAACAAAAAAGCTTCGAAATCAGCCAGTTATGGTTAATGAAGCTTAAACAGAAATGTTCAAATTTTAGAAATTAACGAGCTATAAATGGTCCATTTACAGTTCGATTACCATTGTTAACGCATCTGAAGGCAACCCAGTCGATCTCTACCCAGTACGATTCATTATATAGGGCCCATATTATTGAAGATACCATATGTAGCGCTGAACAAAGCAAGAACCTGATTGAAATAGCGATTCGTAAGCGATTCGTTCCCTAATGGTTCCATTGATTAATGCAACCGTCTGCACGATATGGGATGAAACGGGATTATGGACAGTTTCAACCTTTAGTCGCCATAAAACCGTGCTACTTAATTGACTGTACTCTCGCGTGTATTTCGGAAGCTCAATGTACCGCCCCCAGGAACCGGATTCCCTAACCGGACACAATATTCAAGCTGTTTTGGGTCCGACCAACACCGGCAAGACCCACTTGGCAATTGAACGCATGTGCGCCCATCGCTCCGGTGTGATTGGTCTGCCATTGCGCCTTTTGGCGCGCGAGGTTTATGGCCGGGTTGCACAAAAGGTCGGCGTTGAGAATGTTGCATTGGTCACCGGCGAAGAGAGAATTGTGCCCAAGAACGCACGCTATTTTGTTTGCACCGTTGAGGCGATGCCGCGCGATGCAAAGGTTGAATTTGTCGCGATTGACGAAGTTCAACTCTCCGGCGATTTTGAGCGCGGACATATCTTCACCGATCGCATCTTGAATGTGCGCGGCATTGAGGAGACGCTGCTACTGGGTGCAGGAACTGCGGCACCTATTCTGCAGGCTCTCATTCCAGGCCTGACAATCACGACGCGACCGCGCATGTCCCATCTTGCCTATGCGGGCGCCAAGAAGATCACACGTCTGCCGCGCAGAACAGCAATTGTCGCCTTTTCTGCCGATGAAGTTTACGCAATTGCCGAGCTTGTTCGCCGCCAACGAGGCGGTGCAGCGATTGTGATGGGTTCTCTGTCGCCACGCACCCGAAATGCCCAGGTTGAGCTTTATCAAAATGGCGACGTTGACTACCTGGTTGCAACAGATGCCATCGGCATGGGCCTAAACCTGGATGTCGATCATGTTGCTTTTGCGCAAAGCCGCAAATTCGATGGCCGTCAATTTCGGGATCTCAGTCCCGTGGAAATGGCCCAGATTGCCGGGCGCGCCGGACGCCATATAAAGGATGGGACATTCGGTGTTTCCGGCCAGGTTGCGCCCTTGTCTGATGACTTGGTTGAGCAAATTGAGAGCAATGATTTTGCTCCTCTGCAAGTCTTGCAGTGGCGAACGCGCGAATTCGATTTTTCGTCCATCGATAATTTGAAGAGATCGCTTGATGCTGTCCCGGGCAGGAAAGGGCTGACCCGTGCTTTGCCTGCAATCGACCAGCGCGCACTTGAATTTCTCTCCCGTGATTTGGCTGTAGTCGACATCTGCAAGAGCCAGCAGGATGTCGAGATCTTGTGGGAGACGTGCACGCTTCCCGACTATCGCAAAATCGCACCGGCCCAGCACGCCGACATCATATCGTCGATATATTTTGACCTGATAAAAAGGGGCCATGTGAACGAAGAATACATGGCACAGCAAGTCAAAAGAGCAGATAGAACCGATGGCGAAATCGACACTCTTTCGCACAGAATTGCCCAAATCCGGACTTGGACTTATGTTTCCAATCGGCCCAATTGGCTTGCTGATCCGGTACACTGGCAAGAAAAAACACGCCAAATCGAGGACAAATTATCGGACGCACTGCATGAAAGGTTGACGAAACGGTTCGTTGATCGCAGGACAAGCGTGCTCATGAAGCGACTTAGAGAGAACAAGAGTATGGATGCTGAAATCAGCGCTGAAGGTGGAGTGACTGTAGCCGGTCATCATGTAGGCAAATTGGAAGGTTTTCGCTTTACGGCTGACAGCTCGGCACAGGGCGAAGATGCCAAGGCGGTTCGGGCTGCAGCGGCCAAGGCATTAGCCGGAGAGTTTGAATCGCGTGCAGAGAAATTTGGCGCGTGTCCAAATGGAGATTTGGCATTGTCGTCCGATGGCACATTGCGCTGGCTCGGGAGTACGATTGCCACACTGACAGCCGGTGAAACGTGGATAAAGCCGCGGCTGGTCATGTTGGCTGATGAGCAGCTCACAGGCCCGGCGCTGGATAAGGTAAGGCAACGCGCAGAGCGCTTTGTTGCCTTTCATATTGAGACCCACTTAAAGCCGCTGACCGACCTGCAGGCAGCTGACGAGTTATCGGGCATAGCCCGCGGCATTGCTTTCCAGCTTATCGAACATCAGGGAATCGTCGAGCGCCGTACCATCGCCAATGACGTCAAGTCCCTGGACCAGGATGGACGGGCTGCGCTGAGACGGTATGG
>JAHEJF010000553.1 GCA_024639025.1 Ahrensia sp.
GAATCATCAATTTCCTACGCATTTTTGGTTAGATACGATAAGGTCCAACAGAATTTGAGGCAGTATTAGTGGCAGAAACGAAGAAAAGCGCGACGGACTTCAAGGTCAGAAAGCTCAGGAGCCTTTCCTCCAAGCTTCTGTTGCTTACGATCATATTCGTGATGCTCGCTGAAGTTTTGATCTTTGTGCCTTCGGTCGCCAATTTCAGGATGACCTGGCTACAGGAAAGACTGAACACAGCCGGCGCGGCGAGCATCCTGATATCGACAGAATCAAGTGCGCAACTCTCCCGTGCCGCGCAGGACGAGGTCTTGATGGCAACCGGCGCGAAAGCCATCGCTTTGCGCACTGAGGGCATTTCAAAGCTGGTCGTGGCCAGCGAAATGCCCCTAAGCGTGGATCAAATGGTCGATGTCGATAATTTTACGCCGTTTGGGGCCATTGTTGAATCTTTTCAGACGCTGATCAGTGGTGGCGACAAGATGCTACGCGTGGTTGGTACAATCGGTGATTCTGAACAGATCATTGAACTGATCCTGCCTGACAAAAGCCTGCGCACAGCGATGCTCACCTACGCGCGGAACGTTGCATTTCTTTCCTTGCTGATTTCCATTTTCACAGCGCTGCTGGTGTTTCTGACCATCAATCGCATGATGATCCAGCCCATAAAGGATATGTCATCTTCTATGCTGCGCTTTGCTGAAGATCCGGCATCGGCAAATGCGGTGATCGAGCCTCAACAGCGTGATGATGAAATTGGTGTGGCGGAACGGGAACTGGCTTCCATGCAGACCCAATTGCAATCCACCCTGCGTGGTCAAAAACGATTGGCTGATCTGGGACTTGCCGTTTCAAAAATCAATCATGACATGCGCAACATCCTGGCATCTGCACAATTGATGTCGGACAGCCTCAGCCATGTAGAAGATCCGATGGTGCAAAGGTTTGCACCCAAGATCATTCGCACACTCGATCGCGCGGTGAATTACACCAATGATGTGATGTCTTATGGCAAGGCAAATGAACAGACACCGGATCGTCGCCGTGTTCTGCTGGCCATGCTGATCAATGATGTGCAGGACCTGCTTGGGCTTGATGGGTCCGATGACATCGTTCTGTCTACCAATGTGCCTGAAGAACTTGAAGTCGAGGCGGATCCCGAACAATTGTTCCGCGTCCTGATGAACCTGTGCAGGAATGCTGTTCAAGCCATGGCTGCCGACGACAACCCATCGACAGTCAAGCGACTGTCAATTTCTGCCGCCAGAATGGGAACCACGGTTATCATCAGCGTCGAGGATACCGGACCAGGTTTGCCGGCAACGGCGCGAGAAAACTTGTTCTCGGCCTTCAAGGGATCCGCCCGCCATGGCGGCACCGGTTTGGGATTGGCTATTGCGCACGAATTGATAGCGGCCCATGGCGGTACGTTAGAACTGCGCGATGGCAGGGCGGTGGGCACGCATTTCGAAATCAGATTGCCTGACGCACCGGTTTCGCTCGGGGTCAAACGTCCAGAGCCCACAGAGCCGATTGCTGAAGCCGAGCAAAAAACGAATCTTCCGTAAAAACCTGAAAACCAGTGCTTGCAATTTTGCCTGCAAAAGATTACCAACCGCCAGATCGCAGATGCTTTGCATCGCGCCAATGCACCCGTAGCTCAGCTGGATAGAGCACTTGACTACGAATCAAGGGGTCGGGAGTTCGAATCTTCCCGGGTGCGCCACATTCTCCAACCAGTTTGTTCGACGACCTTTATGGCGATTGCACCTTGTTGGATGCAATGTGTATAACCGGTCAGGAAAGAAGTGGTCCTATTCTGCCGCAACGGATCGGGGCGAACGCGCATTAATTGACAAAGCTGGGCAAGAGGTACGATCCCCCAACGAAGATCAAGGCCAGAAACCCAAATAGAAATGATGCAATCACATTGCCCATTGAGCGCTCCAGCTTCATTTTGACTTCGGCCAAATCAATCTGCTTGAGGTCAAATTCCTGGTTACAGGCGCTGCAACTGGTTTCACCACTTTCGATCGCTTGCACGCAGGTACTGCAACCCAGGTTCAGATCCGTATAACTTGTCTGGTTTCGACGCAGGACAATCAAAGTCAGCAGCACAAATGGACCGAACGTCAGCGCAAACAAAAACCACAAGCCTGCATGCCTGCCTTTTACATCGGCCAAAAAGGGTACTATGGCGGCGCAGCCAAGCCAGACCAGCA
>JAHEJF010000554.1 GCA_024639025.1 Ahrensia sp.
TTCAGGCTTTGTGTCAGTTGTTCAACCTGGATTTCCAAATTGGCCAAGCTGACAGCAGGAGGATTGACAGTTGTGTCTCCGCCAGACCCAAGCATCTGGGCGATGTCTTCCAGGCGGCTTTCAAGTGAATCCAGGGATGGAACTGCGATGCTTTTACTTTCGTTCTCATCGATGCGTCGCGCAATTTCATCCATGCGCGTATCGAGTGAAGAAACCAGAGCCTGCGCGGTCTCCTGCGTGATGTTTGAATTCGTGTTGACCTTCTCGATGACGTAGACAAGGCGTTCATCCAGATCCTTGAGAATTTCATCATAGTTGTTGGCACCAGCCTGTGGCTGTTGCGAACCAAGCTTGTCAGCAAGAGCCTCAATGCGCTCGCCAAGGGCCTCGATCGCGCCGGTTGGAAATGTTGCCCCGTTCATAGCCTTGAGTGCGATGGCTTCCTGATGCAGTGAACTCAGGCGCTCGCCGAGATGGGCAAATTCAGCATCATAGCTTGGTACTGGCTGCGGCTGGGCAACTTGATCTAGTCTTGAGACCAGGTTTTCAATCTGCTGCTCAATCCGACCAAACGCCTCTGTTGGCAATGCTGTTGCGGCGTGGGTTCGAAGGTTTGCTGTTTCTTCCTGAATCATATTCAGGCGACCGGCCAGCTTTGCAAAATGGTCATCGAGTTTGTCGGATGCGGTTACTGCGCTGTCGTCTTCCAGCATCCTGGAAACTGCGCTTATGCGGGCTTCGATCCGTTCGATGGCGTCAGCGCTTGCGCCTCCTGATTCACCCGCTGAGGGGATTGCTGCAATCGCCCGACTGATTTCATCAAATCGCGCATTTAAGCTATCGACTGGGAACCTCGCTGCCTCGCCCTGCTCAGCTAGCTGCTCAAGGGCCAGAGCCAAAGTGCGGACCTGGCTCTCTATGCCGTCAAAACGCTGCTCCTGAGGCAAGGCAGAAATTGTTCTCTGGACATGATCCAAGCGATCGGACACCGCAAGGAGCTCCTCGCGTGAACCCAGCGTATTGGGCAGCATTGAAAGTTCGCGTTCGACGACACCCCAACGATCCATCAGTCCTTGAAGGGTTTCTTCCCGCGCCAAGCGAGAAACATCTGCTTTCAGCGCAGAAATATCGGCGCGCAGCTCGTCTGCCGCGCCTGACCCTGCCATTGCGTTTGAAGGACCCGCGTTTTGTTGAATTGATCGCAACTCGTTGCGGATGTCCTGAAATCCGGCGTTCATATTGCCCGCAACACCGCGTTCGAGCTCTGCTCTCAGCTGTTGGATCTCGCTTCTCAGCTGATTTGGATCGTCCAAGGAAGACTGTCGTGGTGGACTCGCACGCCTGTAGGCTGACGAATCAAGCGCCGATTGACGCGCGCGGATCGCATCAAGTTCGTTGCGTTGCCTGGAGTGTGGTCGTGCAATGCCTATGCGCCCTTCCAGGGCACTGAGTGCATCATTGAGCCGATCCAGAGTACCATTAGTGTCGTCGTGCCGGTTACGCATCGAATATTTAGTTCCTGTATTCAGCCACCACAAAGAGGCGCGCTTCAATAAAGAGAGTGCATTTTCACCACATGTGTGACGCAGTCTTGAGCAACGCATTTCCCTCGCGACGACTCAAAACGCCACATAACAACTCTTTAACGAACGTGGTAAACAAGCCGTTAACCAAGGTAAAAATTCATGAACGTCACATGACCTTGTGTGAATTCAGGTCAGAAAAAATACTTGCAGTTGACGTCACATGCCATTACGTAACTATATGTAACCCTACGTAACATTACTTTTATCGTGAATTTGTCAAAAAGTGGTTGGGAAATCGATCAAATCACACTAGATATAGTAGTTGATCATCACATGCTGACTGATGGCAGGCAGGTAGCTCGATTGAGATCGATAAACTTTGCCAAAGGAAACCATTAAATGAACTATCAAGATTATTCGAAGATTGTCCCCATGGAGGTGACATATCGTATCGGTCAACTTGCAGATGAATTTGGAGTTACCCTACGTACACTGCGGTTCTATGAAGACAAGGGTCTGTTGTCGCCGCGGCGCGTAGGAACCACGCGTATCTACAGTCGGTCAGATCGTGGCCGTTTGAAAATCATCCTGCTTGGAAAAAGACTGGGTTTCTCGCTCGCTGATGTCGCCGAAATTCTGGATCTGTATGATCCGAAAACAGGCAATGTGCGTCAATTGCAAGTTGCCATCGAGAA
>JAHEJF010000555.1 GCA_024639025.1 Ahrensia sp.
AAGCCATTCCTTGTTGTTGTCGATCTCCTGTTTGATCGCCTCCCAGTTGGCAGCACTCAAACGCGCGACTTCGGACATGTGGCGCGCAAAATCGGCGCGGCGTTCGGGCTCCACTACAGGCCAATCAAGCAGATGGATCAGCGAAATGGCATCGGCGATCATGCCCTCAGGGCCGAACATGCCGCTTCCGCTGTTGTAGCCATTAGGAATGAGCGCGTCCTGCAAGGGCAGATCGGACTTCGGGAAGAACAGATGAAAACTGGCGTCAAAGGCGCGGTTGAAATCATGCGCGAGCAGAAAATCGACCTGGCTCAATATCACGTTTGTGTAGCCTTCGAGCCAAATGGCATCGGCATTGTCAAAGGTGAATGTGAGCTCGGGCTGGTTTTCGGTGCCTGAAGCGGGTCTGCCGGCAGGCGACTGGGCGGCAGCAATGACGTCCATGAACCGCAATTCGTCGGGGATTGTCTCCTGGCCGGTCGCATTAAAGCGCGATTGATCAAAACTGATGGTTATGTTGACTGGCTGGTCCGCATCCACACCAGACAATGTGGCACGCGCCAGTTCCAGTTCAGTCTCGAAATCTACAAGTGCCTGTCGCAAATCCGCATAGGTCAGTTTGGCAGGCGCAGGGTTTGGCGCCAGGGGCAGGGGCATGAATTGGCGCAAGTCGCGCTCGTGACTGGCCAATCCGTACTTCACCATGTCCTGGGCAAAGCCTTCAATGGCTGAAAAGAACTGGACGGACCCCAAGCCAAAGCGCGCTGTATTGTCCGATGCGGCTGAAGATTTCAGTGCAGCAAGCGGGGCGGCCCGATCGCTTTGGGTGGATGCATAAAACCAGTTCTGCGTATCCTGTTCCGCGTTTTGGGCAAAGGCAATTGCCGGTGTGACCGCCAACAGCGCGGTCGCCCAGAGTTTCTTGAGCCAGTGGGACAACATGGTAACCTCCGTAATTGAACATCGTTCAAAAACATATAGCAATAAAATGAACAATGTTCAAGAATTATTTTGATATTTGCGTGAAGTGCCGGAATTGTAGGGTTTTTGGGCGCTACAAAGGGGGTTATCCTCAATCCCACATTGCATCGCAATCCTGGACTCCGTCAGCCCTTGATGGAATCGCAGAACCCGGACTTATCCAATGTTTTCAATGCATAAATCCGTGCCAGCGTTTCACTTGAAGACTGAAATGCACTAAGGTTTGGCGGTTTTGGACTTGCCTGTGATCATGGGCACTAACTCGACCATCAGCATGGCACTAAAAATCAAGGCGCAGCCGATCAGTCCCATCGCACCAATGCGTTCGGATAGGAACAATGCGCCAAAAAGGGCGGCAAACAGGGCTTCGGTCGACATAAAGATGGCGGCTTGCGGCGCGGTGGTGAATTGCTGTGCATAGGCTTGCAGAGTAAATGCCAGTCCGCCCGATGCGACTCCCGCAAACAGGATTTCAGGCGCGGCGGCGAGGATGTCTGCCCATCGGATGGTTTCGATCAGCACGCCGATGCCAATGCCCCATGCCGCACAGACGAAGAATTGGGTGCAGGCAAGGGTGAAAGGTTGAACCATCCCTGCGGCCGCTTTGAGCACACGGCTGAGCAGCACAACGTGGCAGGCCCACAAAAATGCGCACATTATTGTCCAGTAATCGCCCCGGCTCAGCGCCGTGATGTCACCGCCTGAAAGCAAATATATGCCGAGAAGCGTGCAAAGTGCCGCCGGCCAGATGATGATGTGGGGAATTTGGCGCAATAGGATTACAGCCAGAAGAGGGACCATCACCACGTAAAGGCCAGTCAGAAAACCCGAATTGGTGACGCTGGTGGTCACAAGACCTATTTGCTGGGTCGCGAGCGCTGCGAACAAAAACGTGCCAAGCATCGCATAGGCCGCAAACGGTTTGGAAGCAGAACGGGGCACCGCGGCCATTGATCTTGCGCGCCGGCTCTCCCAGATTGCCAGCGGCAAAACGCTCAGCGCGGCGGCCAGAAACCTGATGCCCGTAAAGAAAACGGGTTCAATGGCTTCCATGGCGGTGGATTGCGCCACAAAGCCCATGCCCCATATCGCGCCGACCAACAAAAGTATTGCATTTGCCAGATGTCGGTTCATTCGGCGGAAGCCCAAAAAATTGTTAAATTATGGCGGATTGATGAGACTGGATTCAGCAAATCTTATCGTTCAGCGACTAGGCTTGCGATAGCAGTTCTTGGAGCG
>JAHEJF010000059.1 GCA_024639025.1 Ahrensia sp.
AGCCAAGAGCAGCAAATGCGTCGTCAGTTGGAGCAAATACTGTGAACGGGCCCTCGCCTTTCAGCGTGTCAACCAGGCCGGCAGCCTGAACTGCTGCAACCAGTGTTTCAAAATCTGAATTGCCGGCAGCTGTGTCAACAATGTCCTTCTTGTCCATTGCGATTGCTGAACCAGCCATAAGACCTGCTGCGATAACGCCTGCGATTGCTGTTTTGATGATCTTCATAATTCATTTCCCTATTGATTGAAGTTTGGGGGCAGATGCGGGGGTGCATCTAATAATCTTTACGCGCTGCGTGTCATTCGGTTCATCGTGGATCGGGCAAGAATTGTGTCGAATTTTATCAATATGTGCCCTTCCCAATCACAATCGTGACGCTAAGCCGGGAAATAACCTTAATCTTTAACGCATCACGTTGGTTTTAGTTGACAATTTGGTCGTTACTGCCTATCGCCGCCCTATGAGCGACGCCCAAGCGGGGCGCTGCAAAATTTATTAAAATGCAACGGAAATCCATTGGTCTCATTTGCTGACCTCGGCTTGTCGGAAAAAGTTCTCAAAGCCGTCCAGGACGTTGGTTATACAGAACCGACCCCAATTCAGGAAGGTGCTGTCCCGCACGCACTTGCGGGCAAAGATGTGCTCGGAATAGCGCAAACCGGAACCGGCAAGACAGCTTCATTTGTTCTACCCATGATCACGCGCCTCGAGCGCGGTCGCGCCCGCGCGCGCATGCCACGTACATTGATCCTGGAGCCGACACGCGAACTCGCAGCGCAGGTTGATGAGAATTTCGAGAAATACGGCAAGTATCACAAGCTCAATGTCGCGCTGTTGATTGGCGGCGTTTCATTTGCTGATCAGGAGCGCAAACTAGAACGCGGTGCCGACGTGTTGATCGCAACACCCGGCCGGTTACTTGACCATTCAGAACGCGGAAAGCTGCTTTTGACAGGTGTGGATATCCTGGTCATTGATGAAGCTGATCGCATGCTTGATATGGGCTTTATTCCAGATATCGAGCGCATTGTATCGCTGATCCCCTTTACACGTCAGACTCTGTTTTTCTCCGCAACCATGCCGCCGGAAATCCAGCGGCTGGCTGACAAATTCCTGCAAGGACCGGTAACCGTGGAGACGGCAAAACCTTCCACGACGGCGAAAACGGTTGAACAAAGATTGATCCGCACAGGCGGCAAAGATTACGAAAAACGCGCAACATTGCGCGATGCGCTGCGCAGCCAGGAAAATATCAAGAACGCAATCGTCTTCTGTAATCGCAAGCGGGACGTCGCAACCGTCTGGAAATCGCTTGAAAAACACGGATTCTCAGCAGGCGCGCTCCACGGTGATATGGACCAGCGATCGCGCACCAACATGCTTCAGGGCTTTAAGGACAACGTCATTCAGATCCTTGTGGCCTCGGATGTGGCCGCACGCGGTCTTGATATTCCCGATGTCAGCCACGTTTTCAATTTTGACGTGCCGATCCATGCCGAGGACTACGTTCACCGCATCGGACGAACCGGCCGCGCCGGACGGGCAGGCCAAGCGTTCACGCTGGTTGAAAAGTCGTCCACCAAGTATCTTGAAGCCATCGAGAAGCTGATCGACAAGCAGATCGAATGGATGGATTTGCCAGACGCCAATGTTGCACAGCCAGCGGCCGAGCCCGAGGCGAAACCTGCAAGAAGTAAGACTAGGTCAAAATCTGCCAGCCGGTCAAAGAAACCCGCTTCCGAGGCCGAAAGCGCCGATCCGCAATCTGAATTGCCGGCAAGCCCTGAATCCGAAGGCAAGGACGATCGGAAGTCGAAAATCAAAGCCCAAAACGCTGAACGCAAGTCAGATAGTGACAACAAAAAAGAGACCAAGAGCTCAAAAAAGGGCAAGAACGACAACAAGAAGCCCGAGCAGTCCACGGGTTTTGGCGATGAAGTGCCTGCCTTTATGATGATCGGGCGATAGTCCGCTCTCCGCGGGGATAGAGTTAAATTTCAAAACCTGAATATGTGTCTCTATTCAGCGAAGCGGCTGAATTGCCCTGGAGCGTTTCAATCAGAGACTGAAACGCTGGCGCGGATTTGAGCATTGAAAATATTTGATAAGTCCGGATACCGCGATTGCATCAAAGGCTGACCGAGTAAAGCTCCTCGGACAAGCCTCATCCATTGGCTTGAAATGCACCCCTCACCTACTTTTTTGCCCGCAAAGCTGCTTCATACGCAATTCGCGCCCAAGGCCGCATTGCATCAGCATCGTCCTGCGCATCATCCGGCGCAGTCCAATACGGCATTGCAATGAGTTTGCCGGTTTTCGCGTGATTGTAAGTCCAGCGTTCGCAACCGGCAGCCTCATAATCAGCGGCACATTGCGCATCCCCCTTGAGCATCAGATTGCCGTCCAGCATACAGGCAAATATCAAACCATTGCTGTAGATGGCTTTGCCACCAAACATGGAGCGAAAGGACAAGGCTTCGAGTGAGGCAAACAGATCGCGGAGTGCGTCCTCGTCCAAGACTCAGAGCTGCCCGCGCGCTTCTGCGAGCTCTTTGAGATCAGCCGGTTCCAGCTCAACAGATTCACCGCAGCCGCACGCTGATGACTGGTTGGGATTGTTAAAAACAAACCCGGTCCTGAGTTTGGTCACCTCAAAATCCATTTCCGTGCCCAGCAGATACAGCATCGCTGCCGGATCGATCCATACTTCCGCACCATTATGGGAAATATGGTCGTCTGCCGGATTGGGTTCGGTGACCAGATCAACTGTGTATTCCATGCCCGCACAGCCGCCCTTTTTAATGCCCACACGGACACCTTTCGCAGCTTCATTGGCGCGATTGGCAACAATTTCGCGCACACGGTTCGCTGCGCCGTCAGTCATGGTCATAATGGCAAATGCCATGGAGTTTCTCCAATAATCGACTCATCATAATGTAGTGACAAACATTGTTTGCTACAAGATGAACGGCTCTAAAACAGTCCAACAGCAATCTGAGCTTCTTCGCTCATTCGGTCCGGGGTCCAGGGTGGATCGAAGGTCATTTCGACTTCGACATCCATAACGCCTTCTACGCCGCGGACAGCGCCTTCCACCCAACCGGGCATTTCTCCTGCCACCGGACAGCCTGGAGCGGTCAGGGTCATCTGGATTTTCACCAGGCGATCATCCTCGATATCGACCCTGTAAATCAGGCCAAGTTCATAAATGTCGGAAGGAATCTCCGGATCATAGACCGTCTTCAACGCTGAAACGATATCATCGGTCATGCGCGCAAGTTCATCGCGCGGAATAGCACTTTCAACGGCTTCGATGTCAGATTCTGCACTCATGAGATTATCCTAGTTCAATTCACTCAACTAAAAAAGTCGCGCGCTCTTTCAATAGAGGCCACCAATGTATCCACATCAGCCTTATTGTTATACATGCCGAACGATGCCCTGCATGTGGAGGTGACGCCAAAGCGTTGTAAGAGCGGCTGTGCGCAATGTGTCCCTGCCCTTACCGCCACACCGGACCGATCAATCAACATCGACACATCATGCGCATGGATACCTTCCAATTCAAAGGAAACAATCGCTCCCTTTTCAGCTGTTGTACCAATAATGCGCAAGGAATTGAGCCCTGCCAACTGTTCATTGGCGTATGAAAGCAGCGCCTTTTCGTGCTTCGCGATGCTTTCCCGGCCAACGCTCTCAACATAGTCGAGCGCTGCACCAAGCCCGATTGCCTGCGCTATGGGCGGTGTGCCGGCTTCAAATCGATGCGGCGCATGATTATAGGTCACACCCTCTTCTGTGACCTCCTCAATCATTTCACCACCACCCTGAAATGGCTGCATCGCTTCGAGTCGGTCTTTCTTGCCATAGAGCACGCCAATGCCTGATGGACCATAAATCTTGTGACCGGTAAACACATACCAGTCGCAATCCAGGTCCTGTACATCAACCGGCATGTGCACAGCGGCTTGCGAACCGTCAACAAGAACCGGAATATCGCGTTCATGCGCGATACGGCAAATCTCTTTGATCGGCACCACGGTACCCAGTACATTCGACATATGCGTGATGGCGACCAATTTGGTCTTGCTGGTCAAGCGGGATTGAAATTCGGCGATATCCAATGCGCCATCATCATCGATCGGCACCCAGACCAGTTTTGCGCCATGGCGCTCTCGCAAGAAATGCCAAGGCACAATATTGGAATGATGCTCCATGATCGACAGCACAATCTCATCACCTTGGCCCACATTGGGAACGCCGTAGCCATATGAGACGGTATTAATCGCCTCAGTCGCTGACTTGGTGAACACGATCTCATCAACCGATCCGGCATTGAGAAACTTGCGTACCTTTTCGCGCGCCGCTTCATAAGCATCGGTTGTTGCATTCGACATGTAGTGCAGTCCGCGATGAACATTGGCATACTCGCTGGAATACACCCGGTTAAGTTCATCAATCACCTGCTGGGGTTTTTGAGCCGAAGCGCCATTGTCCAAATAAACCAATGGCTTGCCATAGACCAATTCGGACAGAATTGGAAAATCGCTTCGAATTTTCTCTACGTCATAAGCCATTTTCAATTCTCAAACCTGTAGCACTGATTGAAGACCGCGAAGGTCGTTTTGAAGGACAAACAGGCTGTACACACCTGCCATGGAAACCATTAGCGCCACGTGAACGATGCCCGCAATAATGGACAATATCCAAGAAAGCCCACCGCCAAAATGCAGCACGATAATGCCGTACACGCCTGTGATCACACCGAGCGCCAATAATCCGATCTGCTCACCGATATTGATCAGCATTCCTGCCGACCCATCGGCGTCGCCCATGAACAAAATTGCGATGCCCAATTTCACAAACAGGCCGATCAGCAAACCACCGACCACAGCTGCAGCCAGATCAAGCTTTGCACTCGACAGTTGGCGCAAGCTCGATTTTCCGCCAAAGACCACGGATAGCGCGTACATGATAAACAGCGAAACCACGAAAAACACGATGTATAATGACGTGTCGCGCACTGCTGCCTGAGCAGAAATTGCCGTTGTTGATCCTCCGGGCACGAAATCTATGGCGATGCGTACCAACTCGGCGACAATCGCCATCACAACCAGCACGCCGGCAGCATTGACCAGCGTCAGATTCCGGCTGGCGGCCGCTGCAATCGTGCTGACCGGGATCAGGAATATTTTCAGACTGTCGCCAAAATAGGCACCAAGCGCCTTAGCCATTTTTCTCCAGCCAGCGAGCGATGATTTCTTCCAACGCCTCGATGAGTGGCTCGCTTTCAAGCTCCTCTACGACCTCGTCAACGAACGCTTCCACCAGAAGAGCTCTGGCTGTGCGCTCCTTGATGCCACGCGCCATCAAATAGAACAGGTGATCATCTTCAAGTTCGGTAACGGTTGCGCCATGCCCGCAAATTACATCATCAGCAAAAATTTCCAGCTCTGGCTTGGCATAAAACGCCGCATCATCGGACAGCAACAGGGTATTACATGCCATTTTCGCATCGGTTTTTTGCGCGATCTGGTGCACTTTGATCTGGCCCTGGAAAACTCCTTTTCCCTGGCCAGTCATGATATTGCGAAAGAGCTGGTTAGAGGTTGTATTGGGCACACTGTGTGCCAGGACGGTGGTTACATCCACATGGCTGTTGCCGCCAATCAGATTAACGCCCTTGATATCAAGATTGGCGTTCTCGCCGCTGACAACGACGTTGATTTCCTGGCGCACCAGTTTGCCGCCTGCATTCAGAATAAAGACGTTCAGATCTGCGTTTTCAGCGAGCGAAATATTCAACCGAGCCAGTCTCGTCGCATCAGTGTTCTCTTCCTGAATGATAATCCAGTTGGCTGTTGCGCCTTTTTCAATTGAAAGATCAACGACAGCGCTTGAAACATGCGCGATCCCGTCTGATGAAACGTAACGATCAATGACGCAAGCATTAGCACCCGGTTTGACCGTCACGTTGTGATACACATTTGTCAGCCCGGCAGAATTGGCCATATGCGCCAAACCAAGCGGTTTTTCGGACGTGGCATCACCTTCGATAACCACACCAAATGCATCGCTTTCACCAAGCCCGTTGATCGCCAGCAAAGTGTCATCAAGCCCGTTGGCTGCCGGGCGCTCAACGTCCTGCACCAATGTGACGCCAGCTGGAAGCTCATCTTTCAGCGCGTCGAAAAATTTGCCGTCAAAAATGGGAAGGCGGGACGCATCCACAATGCGTTTGTAGTTATCGCCGCCTGTCTCAGGCGTAATGACCGGCGCAGGGAATTCCCGGATCAAACTGCGCAGATCCGTATAGTGAAAACTCTCCGTGCGACGTGTGGGCAGCAATCGCCCGAGCATTTGTTCTGCCGGTGTCGTCTCAATGTTTGTCATCATGTTCAACGTACCAATTCCCTATGCTGCAGCGGCAATAATATTTGCGTAGCCGTTGGCCTCCAATTCCTTGGCAAGTTCCTTGTCGCCCGTTTTCACGATTTTGCCCTTTGAAAGGACATGCACACTGTCAGGAACGATGTAATCCAGCAAACGCTGATAGTGTGTGATAACGACAGTCGCCCGATCCGGAGAACGCAGCGCATTGACACCCTCGGAAACGATCTTCAAAGCATCAATGTCCAGGCCGGAATCTGTTTCATCCAACACGCAAAGCTTGGGCTCCAACAGCTTCATCTGCAATATCTCGGCGCGCTTCTTTTCGCCGCCCGAGAAGCCGACATTGAGTGGGCGCTTGAGCATTTCCATTGAGATATCAAGGTCACCTGCAGCCGCTTTTACCAACCTGATGAATTCGGGCGTCTTGAGTTCTTCCTGGCCACGCGCCTTGCGCTGTTCATTCATTGCAACTTTCAGGAATTGCATGGTTGCAACGCCCGGAATTTCCATCGGATACTGAAAAGCAAGGAACACACCGGCAGAGGCGCGTTCAGACGGATCCATCTCCAGAATGCTTTCCCCGTTGAACAAGATATCACCCGATGTGACTTCATAGTCATCGCGGCCCGCCAAAATGTAGCTCAAAGTCGATTTCCCGGAGCCGTTGGGGCCCATGATCGCGGCCACTTCTCCGGCCTGCACGGTCAGGTTCAAGCCCTTGATGATCTCGGTATCGGTATCTGCAATTGTCGCGTGAAGATCTTTAATTTCCAGCATTTCTCTTCCTGTCTAATTCAAATCTGCGAGCCAACTAGTAACCCATTATGCCCTTGATGATTGGCAGGACGCTGGCGGCCACAATGCCGACAACCGCACCAATCGTTAGTCGCACGACACGCCCTCCGATCTGCGGCGCAAAAGCGGCCAATATCCCGCAAATTGCTGCATACCAGACGATGGCCGTGCTATCGAAATTCATCCCACGCTGCCTTCCAGGCTGATGCCAATAAGTTTCTGCGCTTCAACCGCAAATTCCATCGGCAGTTCCTGAATGACTTCCTTCACAAAGCCATTGACGATCAATGCGATGGCTTCCTCCTCCGGAATACCGCGTTGCATGCAGTAAAACAGTTGGTCCTCAGAAATCTTGGACGTGGTCGCTTCATGTTCAAATTGAGCCGTCGCGTTATTGGCTTCAATGTAAGGCACAGTATGCGCCCCGCATTGGTCACCGATAAGCAGCGAGTCACACTGTGTGAAATTGCGCGCATCGGTCGCCTTTCTGTGCGCTGAAACGCGACCGCGATAGGTGTTTTGCGAGCGCCCGGCCGAAATACCCTTCGAGATAATGCGGCTCGTCGTGTTCTTGCCCAGATGGATCATCTTCGTGCCGCTATCGATTTGTTGCGCACCATTGGAGACCGCAATCGAATAAAATTCGCCCTGGCTGTCATCACCGCGCAAAATACAGCTTGGATACTTCCATGTGATGGCCGAACCGGTTTCCACCTGCGTCCACGAGATCTTGGAGCGATCGCCGCGGCAGTCGCCGCGTTTGGTCACGAAATTGTAGATACCACCCTTGCCGTCCGCATCTCCGGGATACCAGTTCTGAACGGTGGAGTACTTGATCTCCGCATCTTCCATGGCCACGAGTTCGACCACCGCTGCATGCAGCTGGTTTTCGTCCCTTTGGGGCGCGGTACAGCCTTCGAGATA
>JAHEJF010000002.1 GCA_024639025.1 Ahrensia sp.
AAATTACCGGCGGTGCTTTCTTGGCCCGATAAAACTTGTAGACCACGCGATCCGTTCCCAGTGTCAATAGTATCGCTGCCAGAATGCCAAATGGCATGGCAAGCAACGCTGTGGGAAGCACGCCAAAACTCACGCCCGCACCCTGCAACAGCCAGGTCACGAGAATTGTGAACATGGTGCCGAATGCCATCAACTCACCATGCGCAAAATTGGAAAAACGCAACACGCCATAGATCAAGGTCACGCCCAGCGCACCCAAAGCGAGCTGTGAGCCATAAGCCAGAGCGGGAATGACAAGAAAATTGGTTAGGAGTGCAAGCGCGTTGAGAATATCCATAGTAGCTTCACCCACCCAAAAACGCTTTGCGCACTTCCGGATCGTTGAGCAACGCTTCACCGGTATCGGTGTATAGATTGCGACCCTGTGCGAGGACATAGCCCTTATCGGCAATATTGAGCGCTTGCTTGGCATTCTGCTCAACCATCAAAATGGCGATACCTGTCCGGGCAATCTCGATTATTCGGTCAAACAGTTCATCCATGACAATCGGCGACACACCCGCGGTCGGCTCATCAAGCATCAGCACCTTGGGTTGTGTCATCAATGCACGTCCGACAGCAACCTGCTGTCTTTGGCCACCAGACAATTCGCCTGCAGGCTGGCTGCGCTTTTCCTTCAAAATCGGAAACAGCTCAAACACTTGTTCCATGGTGTCGGAGATTTCGTCTTCGCGAATAAACGCGCCCATCTCCAGATTTTCTTCAACGCTCATTGTCGTAAAAACATTGCTGGATTGTGGCACAAAACCCATGCCCTTCTTAACGCGATCCTGGGGGGTGAGCGACGTGATATCTTCACCATCCATCTCAACATGGCCTTCGCGCAAATTCAGCATGCCAAAAACCGCTTTCATAGCGGTCGATTTGCCGGCGCCATTGGGACCCACGACAACGGCAATTTCGCCTTTTTCTACGCCGATGGTGCAATCGTGCAGGATATCGACGCCGCCATATCCACCGGTCATATTTTCGCCGAGCAGAAAGGTCATTGAGCGGCAACCTTCTTGGGATTGTTCTTCAATCCAGTACCCAAATAAGCTTCGATCACCTCTTCATTGTTTTTGACTTCCTCAGCAGTGCCCTGCGCCAGAACCGCGCCTTCCGCCATGCAAATCACCGGATCACAAAGCCGCGATATGAACTCCATATCGTGCTCAATCATGCAGAATGTGTAACCACGCTCTTTGTTGAGCCGCAAAATTGCATCGCCGATCGTACCAAGCAATGTCCGGTTCACACCGGCGCCCACTTCATCAAGAAACACGATCTTGGCGTCCACCATCATCGTTCGACCAAGCTCGAGCAGCTTCTTTTGCCCACCCGAAAGATTACCAGCCAATTCATCGGCAACATGGGAAATCTCGAGAAACTCGATTACGCCATCCGCCTTGGCGCGTATCTCTTCTTCTTCTTTTTTTACGGTACCCGGTTGGGTCCAGGCTTTCACCAGGTTTTCACCTGATTGGCGTGGCGGAACCATCATCAGGTTTTCGCGTACAGTGAGTGTTGAAAACTCATGCGCAATTTGAAAAGTTCTCAGCAGTCCGCGGCCAAACAATTCATGCGGTGTGAGACCGGTGATGTCGTCGCCGTCGAGGAGAACACGTCCTGATGTTGGCTTGTAAAGACCAGCAATCACGTTGAACAGCGTTGTTTTACCAGCGCCGTTGGGTCCAATCAGGCCGGTTATAGAGCCCGTTTCGATTGTCAGTGATGCGCCTTCCACGGCGTGGATGCCACCAAAATGCTTATGAAGGTCTTCTACGACGATCAAATTGCGTCCCCCCACGCCCCTAATTTAGATTGCCCGAAAGCTGGTTCGGGCAATCTAGTCGTAAAGCTTCTATTTAGCGATATCTTGCCGTCGTGATCGCACCGCCATCAACGAGAATTTCGCGGAAGCTACCGCCGCTCTCGCCATTGCCGATCAATTCAACGGCCGTTGCGCCAACATAGTCGATGTCGCCACCAGAGGCCAGGATCTCAAGTCCCTTGGCCAGTTCGCCAGGCATGATTTTCTCGCCCGGTGCATTGGCTACGTCAAAGACCTTGTCCTTAAAGTCTGCGCTGTTCATTGAACCGGCAGCTTGCATGGACAGCATGAGAAGCGCCGCGGCGTCATAGGATTCCGCGGCATAGGTGTCTGTCTTGACGCCATTGGCCGCTGCCAATTCCTGGAACATGGTTGCGCCTTCATTTTGCGAACCGGCAATTGTTCCGAACGACCCGTTCAGCGGATCACCGATGGCTGCCGGCAACGAGTCACCAACCATGCCGTCAGGAAGGGCAAACGTTTCAAACGCTCCTGCGTCCAGGGCGCCTTGAATAATACCCTTGCCGCCTTGATCGAGATAACCAGCAACAATCAAAATGTCGCCACCGGCCTGAGCCAATGCACCAACCTCGGCAGAGTAATCGCCTTTGCCGTCTTCATGCGCTGCAGAGATCGTGATCTCGCCACCCATCGACTCAAATGCAGATTGGATGCTTTCGGCGAGGCCCTTGCCATAGTCATTATTGGTATAAGTCAAGGCAGCAGAATTGACACCACGCTCCTTCAGCACTTCAGCCAACACAGCGCCCTGGCGTGCATCTGAAGGTGCGGTCCGGAAAAACAGGCCATCGTCCTCAGCGTCTGATAACGCTGGCGATGTGGCAGAAGGTGAAATCATGACCACGCCATTGGCTCGCGCAACGTTCTGCAAAATAGCCCCTGTCACGCCAGAACAATCGGCGCCCATAATGGCTGTCACTCCCTCGGCAGTAATCAATCGCTCAGCGGCTGCGCTGGCAGCGGCCGCATCGATACACGTGGAATCACCGCGAACTGGCGTTACAGTCGACCCATCAAGAAGTTTGCCACTGTCAGAGACTTCCTTCATGGCCATCTCGGCGCTTGCCGCCATGGTTGGGGTTAGCGATTCAATCGGGCCGGTAAAACCCAGGATGACTCCAATCTTAACTTCAGCTGCGGCCGCAGCTCCGGATAGAAGACCAGTAGCCAATGCTGTTGTTAATAATAGTTTTTTCATTACATGACTCCTCCAAAATTTGTCCGGAAAAGTCTAAGCACGTAATCTGTCGCACTCCAACCATTTATTGCCCTCTGGCCCGCTGTTTTGATGTCAAACACGGTGCAATTGTCTCATTTTGGGTCAATCGGAGCGAATCTTGAACTGCACCAGTAAACGGCTGTGATGCCATACACTCAATCTGGAAAGTGTGTTGGTGATCCCGGCAGGAATTGAACCTGCGACCCTCAGATTAGGAATCTGATTTTGGAGGTTATTATAGAATCTCATACCGTCTCAAATTTCGATATTAATTATTGATTTTATTATATTATTACCTACACTGCTCGTCATAGCATTTCACCCTTAAGTACAATATTTGCGAGCCTAAGATGAGACTAACGGGTCTTTCCATTGAAAAATTGTCGCCGCCCGAAAAGGGCCAAAAGACGTATTACGATGATGGATTGCCTGGTTTTGGCATTCGAATTTCTCAAGGTGGGGCAAAAAGCTTCGTTGTAGTCTATGGTCAAAATCGCCAGCGTAAAACACTGGGCAGATACCCTCAGACCACACTGAAAGATGCACGAGCGGCGGCAAAGCGCTTTCAAAGCGATGCAGCTCTTCTAAACAACAAAACCGATACTCCAATTTCAATCGACTTCGATGAAGCTAAACATCTCTTTCTTTCAGATGCCGATAAACGACTGAAACAAAGCACATCAGAAGCATATCGGTGGCTGCTCAATCGTCACTTTCAGTTCGACAAAAAACTGGCAGAGATCAAACGTGCAGATATCATGCAAATTGTCGATGGCATTAAGGCAACACCTGCGCAACAGCAGCATGCCTTCGTGGCAATTCGAACATTGTTGAACTGGTGTGTTAAGCGTGGATTATTGGAGCACTCGCCAGTACCATCTATGTCATTCAAATCCAACTCGCGAACCCGGATCCTGTCAGACGTAGAATTGTCGGAGTTATGGCAGCAAGCGTCCAACTCAAAAAATCTGTTCGGTGATCTTGTTCGACTCTTAATCCTTACTGGACAGCGGCGAGGAGAAATTTCGCGTCTGCACAGCGAGTGGATCAAAGACGAAACAATCGTCTTTCCTTCAACTGAAACCAAAAATAAGCGTGAGCACACTTTGCCTATTGGTCCCATGTCTTTGAAAACAATTGAACGGAACGATGCGGGTTTTGGTTTATTGTTTCCTTCACGCGACGATACTAACCGACCGTTCAATGGATGGTCTAAATCAAAACGCAATCTCGATCGAACGCTATCGTTTTCCGATTACACGTTGCATGATTTGCGGCGTACTTTCGCATCGAACCATGCGCGGCTTGGTACTCCAATTTATGTAATGGAACGCTTATTGAATCACGTATCGGGCTCATTTTCAGGTGTAGCTGGCATCTATAATCGCTACAGCTATATGGACGAGATGCGGGAAGCTTGCCGACGCTATGAAGACTGGATATCCGCTACCTGCGAATAGGACTGCGCACGCTACACAACAATTTTGCCAACTCGTAAACGAGTTGGTCGATCTGGTTCGTGCTATTATTCGAGCAGCTAATCTTGCTCAATTCGATCATGACATCGCTCAACATCACTGAACTTGAATGTGCATGATCACAGGCTCTTTTAACCGAGGGCCTTTTTTTTACCGAGAGTATGGGGAAGCAGAGCCATATTCCCCATGTCGCACAATATATGTTTCGCGACCCATCACTAAAAAACGCCAGCCTGTTAGACCTATACCAGACGCTGTCGCTCTCCCTTCTGAACATGCACCACTCTGGTTCGGAACCATGCAAAAGAAGAAAGATAAATACGCAACCCAAACCAACGTTCCAATAAAACCCGCGATCTCGATGATGCTTTTCGCAGTCAAAAAATGCGCCAAGCCGGTTTCCGAGTTTGCGGACATCATTGCTGACAATCACGCAGGTATCGAACACGATTCTAGTCTATCGATACTGACAGCGAAAAGGTTTTCTGGAACTTTAACCACTGCACACTTGATGCAGTGCACGGATCTGAAGATCACACCAAAACCATCAGCATTCTAATAATTGTACCCGCTTAAAACAATTGACATGCGAGACACCCTCTAACCTGAATGGATCCTGACACACTCAAGGTTTATTGCCTTTCGACAAGTTTCATTGGTAAATCGCTAGATCGAATATGCAAGTCTCGCTGCGGAAACGGAATCTCAATATCATACTTAGCTAATGCTTTTTCTAAAGCCCAATTGTAATCAGCATTGACAACTCCTGGCCGTTTCACCGACTCTGGCTTAATCCACACGACCAATTCAAAGTCCAAGCTACTCTCGCCAAATGAAACCAGCCAAACTTCGGGTGGTTTTGCGCCCTTGCCCGTGAGTATATGGGACACAGTTTCCGCTGCTTCTAAAGCTGCCTTTTTGACTAAGTCGGTGTCGGTTCCATAAGCGACACCAAAGGGTATACGACTCCGTTTGAAATTGTCGCGCATTGTCCAGTTGGTGACTCGGTTGTTTATAAATTCCGAGTTAGGAACGAGGATATCAACATTGTCGTTGGTAGTGATGCGGGTGGCACGCGTATTAATTTCACGCACTTCACCGGTTACGCCAGATTCAAGTTCTACAAAGTCTCCAACTTTGATGCTCCTTTCTAGAAGCAAAATGACACCAGCAACCAAATTGCTAAAAATGGCCTGAAGCCCAAATCCGATACCAACACCAATTGCGCCCGAGAAAACAGCGAATGCTGTCAGGTCGATTCCGATGGAATTCATCGCTAACATGACCGCTGCAAACAAGAAAATAATTCTGACCGCTTGGCTAATTAGGCTTCGGGCTGAGGGTGTTAGGTTTTCTTGGCGGTTCACACGCGTTTGAACGATCTTGGAAATAAAAGTCGCAAACCAAAGCAGCAGTGTGAGTGCAAGCAGCCCTTTTATCACCATATATAGGGAAAGCCGGCTTTCACCCATGTTTAGAGCCATGCCATCGAGAAGGGCAATAGTCGGGTTGAGCAAACGAAGAATATTGAGTGCAGCAATAATCCAGGCAACAACGGTAAATGTTTTTGACCAAAACGGATCGCGCACAAAAGTTGAGATCAGCCGGATTAAGACCCAAGCCTGAAGCAAGCTTGCAGCTATCCGAATGAGGTCATTGCCAATGCCTAATGATCGAAATACGGTCGTGGATATCCATAGTGCCATCACCCAAAGAGCTGGAAACATAAGACGGATAACAATATTACGCACGCTTCTTACTAAGGTGGCTTCCCCTTCAGTAATCGGCCAGTGTTTTACGATCGATGGCTGCACCTGACGAGTTGCGAGCCACAAAATAACGCCTAGTCCAATTATTGTTCCGAGTTGAAACAGTCCCTCGTAGGATAAAAATTGCTGGGCTAAGGATTGCATACCAGTGATGAAAAATTCCACCAAGGGTTCAATACCTGAAGACACTTCTTCAATGATCTCTTCGACGGTTTCAGTTTCGCCGGCAGGCACACCTGTAGCTTGCGCTGTGAGTATTTGGTTGGTCATACGACTAGCTCCAATCCATTATTCTGGCCCAGATTTTTCAGAGCCATTTCAGACGCTTGAAAATGACCAATTCAATTCCGAGAAGGATCACCATCACACCGCAAAATATCCAGAAGGCACTGTCACTTTCCACGCCAGGCATACCGCCAATATTGATGCCCAAAAGCCCTGTAAGGAAAGCGAGAGGCAAAAAGATCGCAGAAATTATCGCCAATACATAAAGCGTTCTATTGGTGGCTTCTGCTATTTGGTTAGCAATATCATCTCTTATGACAGCTGCTCTCTCGCGGGCCGTATCAATTTCTTCAATGTAGCGAAAAAGCCGGTCAATTGTTTCACGAAGCCTCATTTTGCTGTCTTCGAAAAACCAATCTGGTGGATCTATCAGAAGAGTGCTCAAAGCCTCTTTTTGAGGCGAAATGTATCGTTTCAATATTGCAGTCTTGCGCCGAAGTTCTGACAGTCGATTGCGCTGCACGCTTGCAGTGGAAAGGTCTAAATTATCCTCGATATCATCTAGCTTTCCTTCAAAGGACTCGACGGCGACAGACATGCGTTCAGTGATGCGATGTATGAGCCGTTCATAAAGCTCCCCCGCTGTGGTTGGGCCGACACCAAGTGTAATCAATTCAGACAGCACATCACGTGGCGTCATTAGCCGCTCTTGACGGATTGTGATGACCCGATTTCCGTCGGACCACATGCGCATAGCGACCAGGTCCTCAGCATCGGCTTCTGGATTCAAGTTTACGCCCCTCAGGATCGTAACAAAGCCTTGCTTACCATGAAAAACGCGCGGCCGGGTTTCCTCGGCAAGCAGTGCATCAGTTGTAGGTGTCGTCAGCCCACTTTCTTGGTTCATCCAATGCTGTACGCGCTTCGACTCTCGGTCTAGATGGATCCATATCGTAGGATCACCCGCTTTCCAGCCTTCGATCTCTTTCCAGCCGATCAGGTTCGCCGTGCCGTCCCCGTTCAGCGTGCAACCAAATAGGAGGCCATCATCTTCATCGAGTTGAACGGTGCGTTGAATTTCGTCATACATCTAGTACTCCAATGCTCCGCTTTCGATATCTTTAGCGTGTGCGCTCCACCCCTGCGCTTCGATGAACACGCGACGAATTGATGGGTGGCGTCTTTTAATTTCACTTTCGAACTCAGAAATGGCCGCTTCCACCGCTTCCGCTGGAAGGCCGTCGACAAAGTCAAAACTTGCATTGAGCAAAATTTCATTGGGTCCAAAATGCATTGTCAAGATTTCGTTGGTTCGGCTTATGCGCCTATCACGATCAAATATCCTGCTAATGTCCTTCAAAATCGCTGGATCGGCTCCCTCTCCGATTAACAAGCCTTTACTTTCGCTTGCAAGCAACATTGCAATCGCTGCCAAAATAATGCCGATGCCTATTGAAGCTAATCCATCCATTTCAGGAATGTTAAGCAGGTGACTACCGAGCACGCCAATGAGAGCGATAAGCAAGCCTAAGATCGCCGCGGTATCTTCAAACAGCACCGTAAAAACAGTTGGGTCTTTGGAAGATCTGATTGCTTTAAAAAATGGTGTGTCGCCGCGTTCTTGGTTGAATGCACGGTAAGCTACCATCCATGCGGCTGCTTCAAAAACAAGGCTAAGTGCAAGAACGATGTAATTGACGGTCGGGTTCTTGATCGGCTCTGGTTTATAAAAGTGTTGGATACCTTCATAGATGGATAGGCCGCTGCCGATCGCAAAAATCAAGATCGCGACAACAAACGTCCAGAAATAGAGCTCCATACCGTACCCGAATGGATGTTTCCTGTCCGGTCGTTTTTTGGCTCGTTTAATACCATGAAGCAACAACAGCTGGTTTCCAGAATCAACAACGGAGTGAATTGCTTCAGACAACATCGCTGATGATCCGGTAATAAATGCTGCAACGAACTTGCAAATGGCGATCAAACTATTCCCCACCAAGGCAGCATAGATAACGCGTTTAGAGTGATGGGCAGACATCTTAAAAACCAATTCTTGTTCTCATGATCTGCGCCAACTTGCCGACACTCAGCTGAAATCCAATTTTTTTCTCGCTCGAAATAGGTCGGTTTTCATTTCCTCATCGCAGTTCTCATTTATTGACGCGTGTTAACGCGAAGCTGAGTTTGAAAAAACGCATCATGGAACGGAGCAACGCCTTAATGGCTCTCTCGATTTTCCGAGATTATGAAAGGTCTCATTTCCGAAACCATGATTCGGCAAATCAAATATTGACGAGGAAGAATTATCAGATGATGATCTATTTTAATAACGAAAAATAATGACCTTTAATATCGAAATTAGCGATAGATAATTACTGATAATTGCCATTGCATGACGCATTACCTTGCAGGCATACTGGTCTGGTTGCTTAATAGTGTGAACAGATCTCCTGATTACAGATTCACTGGAAAACTACGTCCCAAAAACATGAACGACATAATGATGCTGCAGATCGTGTCGTGAAAAATTTTAACAGTATGACCTGGCGTCGGTTTCAGGGGTGGACAAATGCTCTGTTCCCCACCTAGCTCAGAGTTCAGGGAACCACCGGTTTGGGCTTGGCCACAGTCGAAGCAAATCTTCGATCAAACCAGAAACAACTGGTTCAGCATTTATAGGAAGAGTTTCATCATATGTTGCGCATTTTTCTAATCGCGTTGTTCAATATTTCTGTCTTGCTGGCTGCTTCCCCGCTTGATGCACAGGTTCTCCCACTACCAGCGTCTGATAGCTCATCAGTTGAGACTTCTGAGGCCAAATCTGGCGCGCTGGACTCACTTCTTGAGGTTCTCAAAGACGATAGGCAGCGCTCTGAATTAATTGAACGGCTCGAAGCGATTCAGACAAATGAGATTGCGGCCACAACTGGGGCAGAGCAACCTTCCAACGAAGCAACGCAAACACCAACATTTGCACGAGAGATTGCTGACCTAACGAAAGCTGGTATCGAAAGAGTCTATGAAACAGTTGCTGATGTCTGGCGTGACTTCACTGGCATTCGATCACTTGTTTCGGGGATCAATGAGCAGCGCCAGACTCGGATTGTTGAAAATGGTCCACCGCTAATCGGTACCATCATCGCGACAATCTTTTTTCTTTGGTTGTTCACCCTTGTCTTTACGCGACTGACAAGCCGTCGCTCTGGCATCAATGATACAATGTGGGCGAATGTTATAACTGTGCTTGTCAATGCGGTTGCTGATGTTACCGCTTTGGCGCTGGCTTATGCAGCTGGGTACGCTGTCGCAATTTCTTTGTTTGGGCGAGGCTCCATTGCTGTTGAGCAATCGCTCTACCTTAACGCGTTTCTGATTGCTGGCATTGCCCGCATTCTACTTCGGATTTTTGTCCTGCCCGACCGGCCTGAACAGGCGGTTTTTAATTTCTCTTCAAATGTGCAGAAAGCTATATACACACGTCTGGTCATTATTGGCGGTGTCCTTATCTACGGGATCACCGCTGCCATTCCCATTGCAAATATTTGGCTGTCGTTCCTAGCTGGACGCTCCATTAGTGTCACAGTAGTCACTGTCTCTGCCATACTAGCGCTTCTAAGCATTCGGCAGATTGCGCGTCTCATTAATAGTGAACAACTGCAGCGCCTTGAAAGCGAAATGGTCGAGATTGAAATTGAAGAAGGTGCAGGCGCCGAAGAAATTGCTGACGCGGCATCTGAAGATGCAATGCGTGCTACCCTCTCTGTTTGGTATCGCAGCTGGCCATGGCTTGCTGCAATCTATGTTGTGTTTGCTTATCTGATTGCGATTGCGCAACCAAGCCTTATGACCGATCTGATCGGTGCTGCAACGATAAAAACTGTGATTGCTTTTGGCTTTCTCGCTCTCGCATTCCGCTTTATGAAACGAGCATCAACAATTGGCGCACCAGTACCACGTGTGCTTCAATCCGCTTTACCAGAGCTAAAAGATAGGCTCGATCGATTTGTTCCCATGATGCTGCGCTTCCTATCACTCGCTCTGATTATCATTGCTGCTGCGTTCTTGATTGATGCCTGGCATGTGTTCGATATTGGTGGGTGGGTAAAAAGCCCTATTGGAATAGACATCATTTGGCGCGTGGTGAGTGCACTCCTTATCTTTTCGATCGTGGTTCTCATTTGGGCGATCATCTCCTCTTGGATCGATAATCGATTGTCGCTCGATCTGGATGGAAAGAACGTGAATGCGCGCTCGCGCACGCTGTTGGCCCTCTTCCGCAATGCCTTCACGGTTGCGCTTTTCATTTTCGGAGCGATGACCGCACTTTCGCAACTCGGCATAGACATTGCGCCTCTTCTTGCCGGTGCTGGTGTGATCGGTCTTGCAATCGGATTTGGTTCACAAAAGCTGGTTCAGGACATCATCACTGGAATTTTTATTCAGCTAGACAATGCCATCAATGAGGGCGATGTCATCACAGTTGGCGGGATTACCGGAGGCGTGGAGAAACTCACAATACGCTCGGTGTCACTACGCGACATAAACGGAACCTATCATATAGTTCCTTTTTCATCGGTCGATACAGTATCGAATTTCATGCGAAAATTTGCGTATCACGTTGCAATTGTTGGCGTCGCCTACAAAGAAAAATTGCCGGTGGTAAAGGAAGCTATGTACGAAGCCTTCCGTCGTCTCAACGCGACAGAACATGCCCGATCCATTCTCGGAGAGCTCGAGATGCATGGTGTTATTGAACTCGCTGACAGCTCTGTAAATCTGCGCGCACGTATCAAGACCAGACCAGGCAAACAGTGGGAGATAGGACGCGCATTTACCGAAATCATCAAAGAGGTATTTGATGAACAGGAAATCGAAATTCCATTTCCGCACCGTCAGATGGTCTATCCACCTCAACCAAACGAGATCAAAGCGCTTCCCGGGGAAACTGCGGAGAACGCAATATAGATGGGCATCTTCAATTGCCATGAGAATGTACGACGACCCTGCAATTCATTCGGAACCATTTGATCACGGTTTGGATTTGATTATCGAACTTGGAGCTGGCGGCTAGCACAATCAATTAAAATCTGTAAATTGAGAGAATGGATATTGTTCTCGCGCGTACCTTTCTAGAAATCGCAACAGCCGGCAGTTTTTTCCATGCAGCTAAACGTTTGAACGTAACACAATCAACGGTGAGTGTACGTGTAAAACGGCTCGAAGAAGAACTGGGACGAACTCTTTTTCTACGCACGAAATCCGGCACAAAACTGACGCCTGCTGGGGAGCAGTTTGAACGTTTTGCTCGTTCGATGATGAAGGTATGGGAAGAAGCAAAATACCAAGTTGGCGTGCCTGACACCTTTGCACGTGCCTTGTGCATAGGCAGCCAATACAGCCTCTGGCCAAAATTCTCCATGCGCTGGCTACAATTGCTGGAACGCGAATTGCCTGACACAGCTCTACGCGCTGAGATGGGTATGCCCGATCGGCTATTACGACTGATGCTCGACGGATTGTTGGATGTTGCTGTTATGTATACGCCGCAGCTCAGACCTGGACTCTCTGTTGAAGTGCTGATGGACGATTCTTTGGTTTTGGTCGCTCCGTCACTAGAATATAGTCGTGATTTGGATGAAGACTATATCTTCATCGACTGGGGGCCTGAGTTTGTTCAAGCCCACAAAACGCATTTTCCGAATTTTCGGGCGTCTCACGTAACTTTGGCGCTGGGTACATTGGCCGCGCGATACATTGTCGAAAATAATCGTGCTGCATACTTTCCTGCTCGATTTATCGAGGAAGAAGTCCTTGAGGGAACTTTGCATTTGGTTCCGGATGCCCCAGTTTTTCCATATCCAGTTTATGCGATTTGGAACACAGAGTCTGATACCGAACTGGTTGAAAGAGCGCTCAACGCGCTGCGTAGGATTGCTGGTCGGGTGGAGGCAAAGCAAACCGGGATGCTTGAAGAAGCAGGCCTCGACACAAACATGGCTCCGCGTTTGATTGATGTCATAGAGAGTTCAAACGCTGACAATTCGAGCGTCGAGTCTACTGAGTAATGAATCTTGAGTAGTCGTCACGGCTTAGAATTGCAGGAGCGTCCATGAGTTTGCTCTCACACAATGCAACGGTCAATATGTGTGACATGCCATTGATTGTGATGCGCATTAGCGTTTGAAAAAGCTGCATATCGGTCTCTTGGGCATTGATGCTTGTCAATCGGTCTATGAGGCGAGCACTATTACGATCTATTCTCCCAGACCTAGCAAAGACAAAACTAAGCGATGCTTGGCCGTGAAAGTTGTAGACGAAGCAATCGTTGACCCACAGCACGGAAGCTGCTGATTGATTGCATACGACAAAATCAAACGCCAAGCCCTCAAACGCTGGCAAACTAAGAACAGGCAGCTGCTGTGTTGTTTCAGTTTGGATGGATTTGCAAGAAGAATTAGCCATCACTTTGGCCTTGTAGTTTTGCCGTCGCTGCTTCAATAATTTGGTCTGCGCTCACAAAGTCTTGTGACTTGCAGGCCAGCCAAGCAGCAATCAGATCTTCCTTAATTTCATGGGTGCTTGCATGCTCATCTAAATTCTTACCAATCGCATCAATTTTTGCAGTACACTCACTGAGATTTTCTACTTGCGCGGACACTTCGGAGATCGCTGCGAGAAGAGATAGGCAGATCAAAACTGGTCTAACGGAAGTTTTCATATTCATGTCTCCAGTAGACGATTGCTCTATCTAGGATCGATGCGAAACTCACTTACGAAGTGACGGAAAGCTAAACCCAGCAAGGGTTTGCACGTTAATGGTCCCTCCAAGATTGGTAGCGGGACTTCTAGGGCATACGGCATCCAACTCGAACTCCACTCCAAGAGTCTGCTCAGTGAAGGGTTTGCTGAACAAAAGCTGGAGTGGAGAATCAGGGAACGACCAAAAGATACCAATTACAGCGCCACGAGGCGCACTGGCTTCGGTGAAATACGCATGGAAGTCCCCCGATCATCGGATTGCTGCTGATTAGTTGCTAGCTTCCAATGTTAAAGTCGACACGGCCAGCGCGACGTTCAGACCGGTTTGACCTTCAACGCTGAGAGGTTGAAGCCCAATCTGTTTGCCATTGCCCCCAATCAACGCATTTGCACCCAGGCCGATACCCAGGCTTATCCCTGTGGAAACCCCAGCATACTTACCTGCCAAGGGGTGATCCGGTAGATCTGTTCCAGACGGTGTGAAGACGACCCATTTGATGTAGGATTTGCCTGTAATGCCAACATCAAGGCCAAGTTTAGCTATTTTGCCAGTATATGTGTCCACATCACCATTTGACTGTGCAAATGTGCAGTTTACTTGCTTTTTTGAACCAAGAAGCAAGCCAATGCCGCCATCAACTGTGCACTCAAGTACACCAAGTTTATCGCCATTTGGAGCTGCAATTGCGCCAATCGGCATTAAAACAACTGCAGACAAAACTGAGGCGGATAGGATATTACGAGTTTTCATTGCTTTATTCCTTCTGAGCGGAGACAAGCTCCATTGTGAAGCACTCTGGGATCGAGTGCTGAATTGCGCCCTACGGCATTAAGTTGAATATTGTGTCGGACTATTTGCAGGCTGGATCATTGTATTGAATTTCATCGCAGAACTCTCGCGATGCTTGATCAATCAACCATTGGCTATTTCGAATTTGGTCTTCACCTTTAGTGACCTGTTTGCGACCGTTTGAAATGTTCTTTTGGCCGTTCGCCACGAGCTTTTGTCCACGCAAATAGCTTTTCTCAGTCTGGCTGAGCGTTTCGCTGCGTGTGGATATTGAGTCGCCAAGATTCGGGCCACTTACGCAACCAGACAGCAAACCAATAGCTATGAAAGTGAGTCCAAAAATACCCGAACTAATTCTCATATGCTTCCCTTTCAGATTAGCACAGATAAAATTTAGCAGGAATTTCACTATTGGAATAACGATATTTTCTTATGAATATAGTGAAAAATATTCATAGATAATTATTCAAACTATGAGGTGTTGTTATCCTTTGGAGGTTTCCCAAAAGCAAAGAACAAAACTGAGGCAACGCGGCACAAAAGCCGACAGAATTCGCGATACATCAATAATTGGCCAAGGTCGACCATAGATAAGATCTATGGATATTCAGCACAGCGACGATTACGATTCAAAACGCGGAACGTAAAGCAAATTTCAGTGCTCGCACAAATGACCGTTACCGACATAAGTGAGCAGATTGTTACAATTTGCTGACAGATCCCAGAAAGACATCACCACTTCAGGCAAACCGGCGCTCGCACGATCGAAACAGCACTACTCAGACCCAGAAATCCACCCGCTTTTTGTAAGCAAGTTGATTGTTCGAGTACTCAGGCCATAGTTTCACGCTCCAGCTACAACCGCACCATTATAGCAACTTGACAGGTTCGACGCCGCGCCAAAATTGTTTGCTAGCACACTCCAAACAGATTTTTTACCCATCCAGGTTTGCTTTCATCAGATTCGATTTTCTCACATTTCCAGATCTGCATTTGCCATTCGAATGATGCGCAAAGTACTCAAAGCATTTTCTGACAGGACACCATTACAATGTGCCCTCCAGAAGTCGCTTGTACTTGCTTGGTGTGTATCAGAAGATTTTTTCAATCGGACGCGCTTTGTCCTTTATCCAGCCACAATTTACATAGAACGCTGGTTCTCGAAGGGCACCTTAATACACTGAAACAGTGGTTCAAGCCAGTTTTGCTAGCGCAAAAACTGGTTGCGCCCGGAAAGTTGAAAATGAGAACGAAGAAAATTCTGGCGGCAACGTCTGCCCTCATGGTTTCATTGCAGCCAGTGATTGCTGGATCAATCAATATTGGCAATAACCTTGCCATTGTACAGTCGGCAGAGACCGCAAATATTCTCAATTCAGCACAGCAGGAACTTGCTGAAGCTATTCGGGCGCTGGCTGAAGCTACTGCTGCAGGAGAAGGCTTGGAAGCAGCGCAGGAGCGCGTAAATGCTGCCGAAGGTGCAGTAAACCAAGCGCAAGCCGACTTTGAAGCGGCTCAGGCTGCCGAACAAGCTGCACCAGCTGATGAAGGGCCAAAGGCTGAGGAAGCTGCACCTGTGGCCGAGGAGCTAAAGGCCGAAGAAGCTGCGCCTGTCGCTGAAGAACTGAAAGCAGATGAGACAGTGGTAGAGGAGGCGCCGAGCGCTGAGGAAGCAGTACCTGCGGCCGATGAGCAAAGGGCCGAAAAAGCTGCGCCTGTAGCTGAAGAACCAAAAGTACAAGAAACTGTGGTGGAGGAGGCGCCAAAGCCAGAAGAAGCTCTGCCTACAGCTGAGAAGCCCAGCGTCGAAGAAGCTGCGCCTACAGCTGAGAAGCCCAGTGTCGAAGAAGCTGCGCCAGCCGCTGAAGAGCCAAAAGCTGAAGCGCCAAAAGTAGAAGACAAGCCTGCTGCTGCTGAAGACATCGCAGCACCAACCGATGAAGTAACAGTCAAAGAACCTCTGGCTGAAGCTGCACCTGTTGCAGAACAATTACAGGCAGCGGACGAGAAACCGATAACGGTCCTACCAGAGACAATATCCCAAGAAGACCAAGCTGCTCTGGTTGCAGCCGAGCAAAAGCGACGCGAACAAGCGCGCGAGCGCCGCAATGAGCTACTGGGTGCAGCGGCAGTTGGCGCCGTCGTGGGCGCACTTGTCCCATTGCTTGGTGGTAAGCTTGTGGAAGATCAGGGCGACCGTGTCGTTGTTGAACGCAATGGAGAATACTTCATTAGAAAAGACGAAAATGCTTTGCTACGCCGGGATGGTGTGCAGGTTTACTACGAAGAACTGCCAAATGGCTTGAGCCGTGAGACGATGACGCGTCCTAACGGTGTCCAGATTATCACAACGCGGGCACCCAATGGTGAAGTGTTGCGCCGTGAGCGCGTTTTCCCGAATGGTGAAGTCACAGTGCTTATAGACAGCCTTGATCAACGCGGCCGGCCTCGCGTAAATTATGACCGTGAGTTGCCGCCACTTAATATGACTATTGATCAGCATCTCTATATCGTTAGCGCTCAAGAGGCAGATCGCGATGCGATCAGCAGAACATTCCTAGCACCGCCAGTTGAAACTCTGCGTGAGTCCTATTCCTTGCGCGATGTGCGCTCGTCTGAGCGTCTGCGCGAAAGTGTCCGACGCCTTGATTTGGATGCTGTTCAATTTGACTCTGGCAGTTCAACGGTGCGCGAAAGTCAAATTCCAAAACTCGAGAATATTGCGTTCGGGATCGCCGACGTGCTCAATGAAAATCCATCGGCTGTATTTTTGATTGAAGGTCATACGGATGCGGTTGGAGGCGAAATCTACAATCTGGCTCTGTCTGACAGGCGCGCGGAGACAATCGCCCGCATTCTCATTGATAGTTATGGTCTACCGCCTGAAAATTTCGTGGTGGAAGGGTATGGAGAAGCATATCTAAAAATACCAACCGAGGCCGATGAACCTCGTAACAGGCGTGTGGCAATTCGAAATATCACGTCATTGTTGACCGCTGATAATTAAAGCAAGGCGAAGCCTATTGTGGGTAAAAGACTGATATATTGCGCGTGTTAGATGATGTCCTCTTCATCGAACAAAGGATCGGTTGTCAGTTGGTCAGTGAGATCTGTGACAGACACTTCGGCTGCAGCTGCAGAAGTTACTGCAGCCAGATGAAAAACAGCATCTCCTTCGTTTACAACTGGCAAGACAGCCCTGCCGATAATAATCCCCTTGAATGGCGCTAAGATTTCTTCCTCCTTGTCGCCAAACGGATCGGCCACAATTGCTAATACTTCGCCATTATCCACCACTTCTCCGTCCCCTTTGAAAACACGAAGGAGCCCTCCTGCTGGAGCACGAAGCCATTTACTGTTTGTGCAGATTTGCGATGGAGATTTAGCTTTTTGAATGCCTTTGCCTGAAATCATGCCCAGATATCGAATGACGCGTAGTATTCCACTAACGCCGGCCCGGACAGCCATCTCATCGAACCGCAATGCTTCACCTGCTTCGAACAGAATGACACTTGTCCCAGATTCTTTCGCCGCTGCTCGCAGAGAACCTGGTCGAAGTGGTGACTGCAGAATGACGGGCGCTCCAAATACTCTGGCCAATTCCTCCTGGTCTTTATCGTCGGCAGAGATGCGGATCTGAGGTAAGTTGGTTCTATGTATTGCGGCGGAGTGCAGATCAATTCCAAGTTCGCAGCGCGCTACAATCTCACTGATAAACAGATGTGCAAGTCGAGAAGCGAGGGAGCCTTCTTCGCTGCCTGGAAATGAACGGTTAAGGTCTCGTCGGTCTGGCAAATATCTAGATTGGTTGATGAACCCGAAAGCGTTTACGATCGGAACAACAATCAAGGTACCTCGCAACGTCTTTAAGTTTTTCACACGCAACAGACGCCGAACGATTTCAACACCGATGACCTCATCACCGTGGATGCCAGCGCTCACAAATACTGTCGGACCATCGTACCGTCCATGGATCACATGAACTGACATTGCAACTGGTGTATGATCCGAAAGTACACTGACAGGCAGATCAATTGTCTTTCGGGTTCCAGCTAGAACTTCAGACCCGCTCAACACAAAAGAGGCGCGTTTGACCATCACCCTTTGCCTCGTGTTTTAGTCCTGTTCGGTTTGGCGTTTTTTTCTAAGTATTCGATAATCATGCCAGCGATATCAAGCTCTGTCGCTTTCTCGACCCCTTCTAATCCTGGAGAGGAATTCACCTCCATCACAACAGGCCCGTCTTTCGACCGAAGCATGTCTACGCCGCATACGTTGAGCCCCATGGTTTTTGCAGACCTAACCGCAGTTGAGCGCTCTTGAGGCGTCAGTTTGATCAGCTGTGCAGAACCGCCCCGATGCAGGTTTGACCGAAAATCCTCAGGCGCACCTTTTCGCTTCATTGCAGCTACTACCTTGCCACCGATTATGATTGCACGAATATCTTCTCCACCTGCTTCCTTGATAAACTGCTGGACGAGAATATTTGTGTTAGTTGCTCGGAACGCCTCGATCACAGATTTGGCTGATCGATCTGAATCAGCAAGCATCACTCCAAGTCCTTGCGTGCCTTCAAGAAGCTTGATGACAAGAGGTGCTCCGCCCGCAAGCGCTAGCACTTCTTCGGTTTGCTTTGGATCGTGCGCAAAGGTCGTTGTCGGTAGCCCGACGCCATCGCGGGCGAGCAATTGCATGGAACGAAGCTTATCACGAGATCGCCCAATCGCGACGCTTTCGTTAAGCGGATACACGCCCATCATTTCGAATTGGCGCAAAACGGCCATACCATAAAATGTGATTGACGCCCCAATGCGTGGAATAACGGCATCATAGCCTGTTAGCTCTTCACCATTGTAGTAGACGGTAGGTCGCCGTGAAGCGATGTTCATATAGCAACGCAACGTATTAATTATGTCGAGCGAGTGGCCTCGTTCCTCAGCGGCTTCTACAAGACGTTTGTGGGAATAAAGGTCTGGATTACGTGCAAGCATGGCGATCTTCATCATTAACGCTCTCTGCCCAATGGGCGGTTGGCCGTCAGATATCTGACAATTTGGTCCGGCGGGTGTGCACTGCAATATTCCGGCCCTTGAGTGCGCTACGCCCAATTATCATCGGCATGCGCATATTGGTTCGATCGGTGAGCGACACCTCAATCGGCCATGTCCGACCTGCGATCTTAATTGGTGTCTTAATGATGACCCGGTGTTCTGGAATACCGCCAGTGTTCTTAATTGGTCTGATCGCGTAAATGGGTGCTTCAAACCAATGCTCTGGGTCGGTATGGCTCATTTGTACGTGAAATCGAACCCACTCCTCATTTCCGGCCTTATCTCTCTTCGTAAACACCTCGATTTGTCGAGTGTGTAGCGCAGATGTGCGAGCGCCGGTGTCGAACTTCGCCTTCACTCGGTCCAGCTTAAGCTTTGGGAGCGAGACATATTCGACCCATCCCACGACGCTCAGACGCGGTTTTTGTTTTTTGACTTTGAGTCTCGGCTTTAACTTGTGGGTCATGGACTAACAAAAGACCTTTGAATGAGCATTGATTACAACTTTAGGTATATTTGCACTCATCCAGATAATGAAATTCGACAATAGCCTGAGAAAGGGCAGCTGTTCGTCGCCCTCAATTAATTCATGGATTATCAAGCGATACACATAAAAAAATTAGTTGTCTATAGATAAATTTTATTGCTATATAGACAAAATGGAAAAGCAAATGAAAACTGTCGCAAAGAATCTCGCTAAGCTTTATGGCGAAAGCTTTGGTGGAAAAATGTCTGGTCGTTACCGGATCCCAACCAAACTGGTCGCTGACCTCTCAGGACGCCGACGGCTATTTGAAGACGATATACATGAACTGAGCCGTGCGCTGTACGAAGAGGGATTTATCCTAGTCGATATGGAGACGTTTTTTGTTGTTCTGAGCGCTAAAACGTTCACAAACTATCGCCGGGCCAATGCAGATGTGATTGATGGAGCGTGCGATGAAAACAAGCCAAAGGGCGCGCTCAATTGAAAATTTTTGCCTCATCGTGATAAATTCAAGAACTGTGCTCAAGCCGTACTCGCAAATGTTTAGGAGTAAATCGAGCTAGCATACAAAAGGTTGGTCCAATTGGGTGTAAGTAGTTATCTCCGGCGATAGAGTGTCGTTGCCCACGATTGCCAACACCTAAACTCTCTGACAGCATCGCAGCAGTGTGCTGCGTCCTTTGAAGTCAGAAAAAAGCCGTTTGATTGCGAACTGAAAGTCCAATTAGAACCAAGACTGACCTTGTTAGGATGGTCCTGAGCATTACAAAGATGGACGATTTTCTGCCTTGTCTGGAGCAAAGTCAAAACAATGGAAACCGCGGCCAATGAACTGACCGATTTAGGATCAGTCGCAATCGTTGCAACACTTGCGGTTCTGTTGGGTCTTGTTTTTGTGAGGCTTCGTCAACCCCCGATCGTCGGATATATCATTGCGGGTGTCATATTGGGGCCGACTGGAATCGGTGTCGTTGAGAACTCGGGCTCGATCAAATTGTTGGCCGAACTTGGCGTTCTATTATTGCTATTTCTTATCGGCATGGAGATATCAATCAGGGCATTCGTGCTTGTGATGTTCCCATCGCTTTTCATTATGGGAGGCCAAGTTCTTGCGGGTTTAAGCATATCATTTCTGTTCGGTTGGTTCTTGAATTGGAGTATCGCCCAAATATTGTTGCTTGGATTCATTGTTGCGGTTTCATCAACTGCCGTTGCAATAAAAATTCTCGAAGAAATTGGTGAGTTGAGGACCAAAACTGGGCGTATAACAATTGGTGTCCTGATTGCGCAGGATATTGCCATTGTGCCCATGTTAATTATCACTGAAAGCATGGCTGGAAATGGAACCATTGGATTTCAAACAGTCGCATTGGTTGTCGCTTCGGTCTCTATTCTTGGTTTGCTTGTTTGGTATCTAAATAGGCCGGGCAAGATCGAACTACCATTTACAGAGCACTTCACTGGAAAACGCGACATGGTAGCACTTGCAATGCTAGCATTGTGTTTCTCTGCCGCAACAGTCTCGTCATTGGTTGGATTATCGCCTGTTTACGGAGCATTTGTTGCTGGTCTAATTGTGGCAAATTCGACGTTACGAAACGAAGCTATCGAACTAACTTATCCGGTGCAGTCCATCCTGGTTTTTGTCTTTTTTCTTTCCATTGGATTGCTGATTAATTTGGAATACATGGCCGAAAACTGGCGCTTAGTAAGTGCCTTCGTTTGCTTAACCGTCTTCACGAAGTCAATTCTCAACATTTTGTTGGTCAGATGGGTCGGGCTCGGTTGGGTCGTTGCGTTTCCAGCTGGATTGGCCATGGCTCAAATCGGAGAATTCTCGTTTATCTTGGCTTCCGTTGGAATTACTTCAAGCGTCTTAAATCTCGAGACTTATCGACTCGCGATCGCTGTAATTGCTGCAACCTTGATCATTTCTCCGCTATGGATGGTAATTGCAAGGCGATTTGAGCATGAAACAAAATACAGATTGCTTACTTTTAGATCTGCCTTAGCCGTAACATCAGGTCTTGAGCCAGATGAATTTACCAAAGATCATGTCATTGTGCTTGGCTTTTGGCACCGACTAAGAGTTTACTATCGGGCCTATAGAATTGCACTCAAACATAGTATCCAAACCACCGCGGATTCCAGTGAGGAAGAGGGCAAAAAGGAATGACTTTTCCCTGATTTGAAAATAGAAATCACGACTATTGGCGATCCCTTTCGATGGCAGCATCAAGATCCGACGGACTGATTGACAGCATCTGCCGCTTCGAACCTTTTTCATTGATCGCTGGCAGATGGATGATTGTATCGATGCGTCGCCAAGCTTGACGCGAAACATTTTCAATCTGTTCTTCGTCGTGGTCAACGCGGTAATCTCCCGCCGGTTGTACCATGTCAAGACCGGGCAGTTTGAATGCGGCGTTGAAGTGAACTGTTGTCTGTCTTGTACGGAATTCCATAATTGCTTAACTTTCAATATGATCTGTCACTATTGGTAGTGAGAGCTGTTTCCAAGGTACGACTGCACATTGGACGAAATAATTGCAGGGCACTGCAAAAAAGTCAGGTCACACCATTCTTTAGAAGTGCGAACGCCAGTGCCATAATCCCAATTGGGGAATACTCAAATCAGTTGTCTATACTCTGGGCCGCGATACGCGCACCCCGCGATCGCAAAGATGCGACCGCAGGGTTCAAGCAGTTCCCAGCGAAAAGTGATCAGGAGCCTCCCGCCTCCTGCGCACTGATACTAGATGCCGTGCCCCTGTCGGTGCTTCTACAACACGACCTGGACATCTAAAGAACTGCTATTCCAACTGGTTTGTAATCCAACTCGCCGCACCATTCTCAGCCAAACTGATAAACCAGTTTAGTAGCATGGGCACCGCTCTAACTGCTATCCCAAATCAAACCAGCAAGAAGTGCTGTCTCAATGAGCTCAAACTAGCATACGGAGTTGTGAGCAACTATTGCAAAGCCGGTTTGAGCTAAAGTTAAACTTCATGGAAAATGCTCCTGATCACATTGGACGAAAGTTGCCCGCACAACCAAAATCACACATTCATTTGATCTTGAATAGCAAATTTATATCGATGATATTATTGGAAATTCAAATAGGTGCTGAATGGATATCGAACTTGCCAGAACATTCCTAGCGGTTGTCGAGACTGGCAGCTTCCTTGATGCCGCAGACAAGGTTCATGTTACGCAATCGACTGTCAGCATGCGGATACGAACTCTTGAGCAGCAGCTTGGCCGTCCGGTCTTTGAGCGCAGCAAGACCGGGGCAAAACTGACGACTGCCGGGATCCATTTTGAACGGCATGCCATTACCTTGGTACGGACTTGGACGCAGGCAAAACTTGACGCTGCATTGCCTGCAGAGCTTTATGCATCACTGGAAATCGGAGCGGTTCCAAGCTTGTGGGACAGGTTTCTGATTGACGGACTGCCAGACCTACAGTCCACTCTACCCAATTTGGCGATCAAAGCGTCCTGGGCTACCACAGAGGATTTGAACCAGCAAATTGAAGCCGGGGAACTCGATCTGGCGATTATGTACCGCCCGAGAAACACAACTGGTTTGGTTGCACTGCAACTCTTTGAAGATGAGTTTGTCCTTGTCAGTAGTGACAAAGAGAGCGGGAGCATGCCGTTAGGCCAGAACTACGTCTTTGTGGATTGGGGCCCGGAATTTAGGGCGGATCATCTGCTGAACTTTCCTGACTTTACATTCCCTCGGCTGCAGATGATGATAGGTACAATTGGACTACAGTATCTGCGAGCAACATCAGCGTCAGGCTACTTTCCGCGCAGGACAGTTGAGTCAGAAATCGAAGCTGGATCGCTACGCCTGGTAGATGATGCCCCCCGGTTCGCTTATGCAGTTCACGCGGTGTTCAATAGTGATCAAGAAGACAGTTTTCCGGGGCAAGCAGCGCGGCACCTGCAAGGAGTTGCGCGAACCTTACTATTTGGAAAATCATGAAATCGTTAAAGATCACATGTCAGCACACTCTAGTTGTAGTGTTGCCAAATGCTCCCAAGTGATGAAATTTCGGATCTGCGCAAACAAAGCGCCTAGCTGTTGATCGCAGAGATGCGCAACGTCCTGCTCGAGAACTTGATCAAACTGTTTGCTAAATCTACCTCATTACTGCCCGTATGGAAGCAATCATTTTTGCTTGGTAGTTTCAAAACCGCTTAGTTTTCGAATTTCGCGCCATAGAAATCTTGACGCCAGGTCTTTGCATGTTTCTTGGCAAATTTACGCAACTGCTTTTTTGACTTGAGCCGCGACAAGATACTTGACAAATCGCGATCTGTGTCGCGGAAAAACTTGTCTACGGGTTTTACTTTTGCCATTTCCAGCCTCCATGAGCTGACATCCAATGTGGTGACTGTACAAACAAAGCGATCACCTATGTGGTGAAACTATCTTCTTCAGTGAATTCGGGATAGCGAATTTATTTCAACTTTGATATTCGATTTTCAAATATTTGGCGGATCTGATTGAAGGAGAACGGAAACAGGAATCGGCAAGTTCTACAGTAGGTTTACTCATCCTCTGATTTGCTGAAATCTAGCAGCTCTCAATAAGCGTTACAAAGTGCCTCTTTCTGGTGTTGGACCCGTCTTTTTTTCGGCGGTTCGAACTGCAGACTTTCGGTCTCTGCAGTAAAGAGCAACTTTGTCCGCATTGCAGACATTGAGCGCCACATAGAGAGTGACCGCTCTGAGCCTGGCCAGCCTCATTCAATTGGTCCGAGTTGAATGTTACTTCATGATTGGCCTTTGCAGCAATGGGATGATGGTTTCGGGTGATAGAGGCCTTTATCCAAGGCACTGTTTGGTCGTTTGGTTTGTAGTGTCGCTAGTTGAAAGTGATAAAAAAGAGTAACTAGTACGCAATCTGAGTCATCATCACAAACTAGGCTGTTAGTGCAAACTGCGACATCAGAGGTTCTAGTCAATACTCCGTATTGAATGGCAACCTGGCAATTATTCGTCGCACCAAACTGGCGCCTTCTCTTTTCACGCAAAAGCGATAATCTCTCTGATATGATCAGGCAACTCATTCCCGTCTACGCATTGCTACTCGGATCAGGCTTGCTGCTTTTTGCTAGTGGTATCCACAGCCTCATTCTTCCGGTCCGCGGAACAATCGAGGGGTTTTCCGCAAGCGCACTAGGTCTGCTTGGCACAGGCTACGCTATTGGCTTTGTTGCTGGTTGTTTAATAGCACCAAGATTTGTTGGTGCGGTCGGGCACATCCGAACATTTGGAGTGATGTGCGCACTGGTAGCCATTTCAATCCTGATGCAGGCATTGATTGTCGAGACATGGGCTTGGATCCCGGTACGTGCGATCTCTGGGTTTTGTTTCGCCGGCACAGCCATGATTGTGGAATCTTGGCTCAATGATCGAGCGCAGCCAAACACGCGTGGCACGATTTTTGGTGTGTATACCATGGTCAATTTGGGAGCGGTAACAGCAGGTCAGATGGCTGTTTCGCTAGGGGACGCATCTGGTTTCATGTTTTTTGTAATCGGCGCAATAGTGTACTGCCTAGCTCTAATCCCAACTGCGCTTTCGACCTCTGCTTCACCCGCTCCACTTACTTCAGTTAAACTTGATGTGAGAGCCTTATGGAAGAATTCACCAGTCGCCGTCGCTGCAGTATTTCTGGTTGGTATTTCCAATGCGTCCTTTGGTACATTAGCTGCGGTTTATGCGGACCGGGTGGGACTCGCGCTGACCGCCGTTGCTTTGTTTGTAAGCATTCCAGTTTTGGCGGGTGCGCTGGCTCAGTTACCAATTGGAGTCGCTAGCGATCGCATGGATCGCCGCAAAGTGCTGGTTGCAACAGCAGTTATCGCTCTTATTGCGGATCTGTCCTTCGTAATACTTATGCCCGAAGGACGCCTCTTAAATCTAACTCTTGCAGGTGTTTTTGGCGCGGCAATTTTTGCAATGTATCCCATCATCGTAGCACATGCGAACGATCACGCTGCCCCCGGAACTTCCATTCAAGTTTCAGGTGGGCTTTTAATGGTTTTTGGAATGGGCTCAATTATTGGACCTCTAATTGCGGGTATTGCCATGACGGCAATGGGTTCGCGAGGTTTGTTCGTGATCACAGTTTGTACGCATGTGACGCTTATTGCCTTCACAATCTGGCGGATTAACGCAAGAGCCTCAGTACCGGATAACGAGAAGACCGCTTTCCAAGTCAGCATACCAGCGCGCGGTGCAACGCCAGAAACAGCAGCTTTGGCTTCTGGTGAAGGACGGACAGAAGCTTTTGAGCCACCACCTGATGTCGAAATTGTTGGCAATTTCGGAACTGATAACAATAGCCGCATTATTTCGGCTGAAAGTGAAAAACGAGGTTCAGAATAATTTCGTCTCCGAGTGGCCATTCGCCGCAGCTGCGAACCAGCGTCAGCTTTGCGGACTTTAGAGACCTTGGCGAAATCACAGCTCTTGGCTGAAACGGGCGGAAAGCGGACACTCATCTTAGAGAATTGAACGCCTGCTTTGAGGAGCAAATATGGATCGATGGAGCTGAATTCCACGCTCAGCAAGTATAACATAACGTGCGAAGCCCGACATATTGCTCATGGCACGGTGGATAACGCCTATGGTTTTTCTCACAACCGAATTTAAAGCTGCGCCTGTAAGGATAAAACGGGAAGCACTAGGTCGCTTCCTTGTTGCTGTAGTGTATGTTGAGTTTTGTTTAATGAACTGATCTTGAATTATCCCTCAGGAGAGGAGCCATCCTAAATGCCTCGCAACACAAAACTGATCCTCAGCCCTATAAACCTCCGCCATGCAAACCTGGATTTCAGTGGCTATGAAGAGGCCGTGGCGATGGCTCGCCGTCGTGGCGCCAAGCTGCTGGTGGTAACGGTCGCACCAGAAATGGAGCGCAATCTGAACATTACCGACTCAAAGGAGTATTGGGGCAAAGCCCTCAAGAAGTTCATGGCCGCCTATCCATCCGAGGGTTTGGAAGTCGAAACTGTCGTTCTCCTAGGAGCAGTCCATCGACAGATAGTCAAATATGCCGAGGAGCGCAATGTCGATGTTATCGTGATGGGATCAGCAAATCCCAAGATCAAGGACTACATCTTGGGAACGACTGCAAGCCATGTGGTTGCTCATGCGAATTGTTCGGTCTTTGTTGTCCGCTCTTAAAGACCAGTTTGATTTGGTCTCCACCCATCCTGCAAAGTGGCCGACTGAAAAATTAGTCGGCCACCGCGTCCTGGATAGAGAAAATGAAGGGGACACTCTATCCAGTCCTCCCAATTTTTTGCGCTTAGAATCGCTTCGTTGCATTTTCGACAGCTTTTTCCAGGCAATAAATATTCTTTGTCGATGCCTGCTTTCGGCTAGAAGCAGCTATTTACGCTTCACGAAAATCCAGTTACACGCCAACCCGAACTTGCATCGAGATGCCGTATTGAACATTCTTCAATGAGGTCCTCGTAGCCATCAGGCAAGTATGACTTTTGCCAATCCCCTCCGAATCGATTTTTTACAGCATCTAAGTTTTCCCAAACTGAAACAAACATGACAATATTGTCTTTGTTTTGAATACAATTGCCGAAGAAATATCCAAGGTTGCCAGACTTGTTTCGCACTACATCAGCGGATGTTGTTTCAAAATTTTCCAAAAGCCTTCTTGAGCATCCTGGTTTGGTCCGAACTTCAAATATCCGCAATATCGGTCCGTCAATCGTCATAAGTCTCTCCACAAAAGGTAAACTGCAAGATAAGCGTAAATCATTGTGAGAGTCGTCCACATGAGCAAGTGCAAAAAGTGGACAATCGTTTTGCGTTATTGAAAATCTGTTTTGGGCTGCAAGCAGCCAATTCACCGCACTCCTAATGAAGGTCAGCTAATGGTGGCGATCTCAATGGGTCGACGCAACACTCTAATCTTTGAGAAGGATTGGAGTGCTGAATATGAAGTATCGTCGCAGGATATTTTTCACCGACAAACAAAAGTCTGACATTTGGGATCCCCTCTCAGCGATGCAAGCATCGCCTGCCGGGCAGTGGCTGGCAGCGTGGCGAGTCAATGAGCTCGATCGGCCGCGGGTTTGATCGGGCGTCATCGTCGATATATCCGCTTCTTGCGCGCACTGGCGGCATACGACCACCTAATCGCAGCAGATCGCGTTTGGCGCTGACGCTTTCGGAGCGTGAAGAGATATCAAGAGGTCTCATTGCTAAACAGTCGCTGCGTTCCATTGCACGGTTTCTTCGGCGGTCGCCATCGACGATCAGTCGTGAGGTTCGACGCAATGGTGGCCGTGCCAGGTATCGCGCGACACAATCCGATCAGGCGGCTTGGAACCGCGCTTGCCGTCCCAAACCGTGCAAGCTGGCGGGTAACAAGTATCTTTGTCGCGTGATATCAGCCAAGCTGACGCGCAATTGGTCTCCGCAACAAATCGCAGGTTGGCTTATGCGAGAAAACCCCGATGAAGAGCGCAAGCGCGTCTCGCACGAGACGATCTATCGAAGTCTGTTTATCCAGACGCGCGGGGTGCTTAAGAAGGAATTATTGGCTCATCTAAG
>JAHEJF010000556.1 GCA_024639025.1 Ahrensia sp.
CAGATGCTGGATGCAGCCCATGCCGACGGTCAGCTAAAATTCTTCGGCGCTCACACCGGGCTTGCCGATAAGGATCAGTTTGCCCGCTTCCTCAAGCCGTTGCGCAAGTCTGAATGGGTCGTCTACGCCAAGCAACCGTTCGAGAGTTCTCCATAATACCAACCTCACCTACTCTCAGTGAATGCGAGAGTTTGCTGACCAGATGCAGGTGATGACGGACCATGGTCCAACGTATGGCCCGTGCCGGAGCAAAGAGCGTCAACGTCTTTGGCGTCAATAATCCATGGTGCGCCTGGGCAAATCTGGCGAGCGGGAAGCTGCTTGCGCCGAATCATGCGCTGCACTGTGGAATAACTCACGCCAAGTCTTTCTGCTACCGCTTCGATTGTTAATTCGCCACGCGCCTGCCGTTCGCCTGGTGTGTAATTGGCGATCGCGTTGTCCTTTCGGAAACTACCAACTCGTACGCGGGTCCAACTATGACCTTTCGCTGACTTGATGCCCATGCGGTTCAGTTGGGCCGCGATCTGCTTGTCCGACATCTGTCGTGCCAGTTGCGTGATGAGATCCAATGTCGTCTCATTGGTCTTCCAGCGGTGCTCGCCGTTTCTGCGTTTGCGCAGATCAAGTGCACTGTGTTGGCCGCCATGCCAATGAATCAGAACCCCAAGCTTTGTTGCCTCGACGGTGACGACGATCTCCTTGATGACGGCACGCACGATCCGTTTCTTGAGATCGAATGGGGCAGCCTCATGCTGCCATAGTCGCGGCAGGTCCAGTGCGAGTTGGGTCAAGGCCTCGTGGTCCTGGTCAGACAGCGCAAGCGATGATGGTTCTAGCTCAGCCATTGCATCTTGCAAACGACTGACACGCGCCAGCGCTTCGTTCCAACGCTGCTCCAAGTTTCTGGCGACAAGGCGGTTCTCCGGCTCGACCGCATCATATTGGCGTCGGCAGCGATCGGCCTCAAAGCGGGCGCGCTCAATTTCCAACTCGTGCTGCCGGCGATTTTCGCCCTGTCCATGCGTCAGCTGTTGCGAAGCTTGTGTCAGCGCCGCCATGCGAACTGGTCCAAGCGCTGCCAAAACCGCTTCGACGACCGCTTGTTCAACCGTGAAGCCGCCAAACACACTGCACAGCTGCTTGCCGACGAGGGCATCCTGTGAGGCTGTGCATTGGTAGTACACTGCCGCACTATTGCGCCCCGAGCGCCCACCACCATAACGCACTTGCATTTTCTTTCCGCAAACTGCGCACCGCACCAGACCCGCCAGAAGCCCCTTGCCGTCCCGCGCAGCACCGCGAACCGTCACACCCAATTGATTGCGGTTCTGGCGCAACGTCTCCAGATTACTCTGATACTCCGACCATGAGATGAACGCCTCGTGATGGTCCTGGATCAACACTTGCCAGTTCTCAGGTTTTGCGTGACGTTCTTTGATGACGCGCTTGCGGCCCTCTTCCAGAATGACCTTTCGGCTGGTGCGGCCAAAGGCATAGGCACCGGCATAAACCGGATCCTTGAGGATGCGCCCGATCAACCACGGCGTTGCCTCGACAAAATCAACGTCAGTTTTGCCGATCCGCCTTGGTAATTTGATCCCCTCGCCGCGAAACCACAAATGAACCTGCCGGGCGCTGCCAAACGCGCGGAATTTTTCAAAGATCAGCGTCAGTATCCGGTGAACCTGTTCATCCGGATCTTTTTCCAGAATGCGATCAGCTCTGAGCACATAACCTTCGGCAATGCGCGTGTAATAGTCACCGCGCCGTGCCATTTGCCTGATCGCTTCTTGCGAGCGTTGCCGGAACATCGATAATTCCACCTCACTCATTGTCCCTTTGAGCCCAAGAACCAGCCCATCATTGGGATGCTTCGGATCATAGATGCCGTCATGGTCGACAATCAGCGTGTCGACAACCCGACAGAACTCCAACAGCCTATGCCAATCATGACCGTTGCGTGCAAGGCGCGAGGCTTCAACGGCAAAAACACCGCCGACCAGACCCTGACAAACCTCGCCCAAAAGCTTTTCAAAGCCCTGGCGTTCGACCTGGCCGCCGCCTGAGCGACCCAAATCATCATCAATGACGCGAATGTTGCGCCAGCCGAGATCCTTGGCACGATCGGCAAGGGCATATTGGCGTTTCTGACTTTCCTGATTGTGCTCGACCTGCGCCAAGCTCGACTGGCGTACATAAATAACCGCA
>JAHEJF010000557.1 GCA_024639025.1 Ahrensia sp.
CGATCGGTGTGCGTTTCAGAAACCAGCTTGAACCCGTGCCGGTCATAAAGCGAGCGCGCGGCTTTTAGTCCGCCATATGTCGACAAGGTGCAATAGTCATAGTTTTTCTGGGCACACCAATCCATTGCAAACTGCATCATGTGTCCGCCCAGACCAGCACCTCGCACCCGCTCACTCACAATGAACCATCGAAGATATGCACCCTTACTGGTATCACCAGAAACATCCATGATTAGCGAACCCACCAGTGCATCGTCCTGGTGCGCTGTCAACATCAAGTCCTGCCCGGCATCAAATCTGTCAATGAAGGAGGCAACATGTTCGGTAATGCGCTCCACGAACGCACCACCAAAGCCCCATTGGTCGACATAGTATTCCTTATGCAGTTGTACGATGCCCGTCGCATAGTCCGACCGGGCATCTGTTCTCAGTTCCAGGGTCATGCTTCATTGGCCAAGTTTGTAATCCAGAAACCACTTCTTGTTCAGCGCATCGATTGTGCCATCGGCCTTCATGGCTGCGATTGCTGCATTAATGGGAGCAACATTCTCTGATCCTCTGGGAAAAATGAACCCGAAATCATCGGTACCCAGCGCTTCATCGAACAGCTTCAGGGCTCCACCAGACGCATCAACATAGCCCTGACCCGCAACGCCATCCGTGAGCACCATGTCAACATCGCCTGAGCGCAGCGCCAATATGGTTGCACCGAATGTCTCGAACAACTTTATCCGGGGATTGGCTTCATCACCGTCCAGCACATCATAAACAGCAACATAAAACGGTGTAGTGCCGGGCTGTGCGCCGACCAGTGCATCTTCGACCGCCGCAAAGCTTTTAGAATCCGCAAATCGATCCTCTTCGCTGCGCACCAGCATGAACATTTGCGATGTCATATAGGCATCGGAGAAATCGACCTTCTCCTTGCGATCTTCCTTGATCGAAATACCCGTCATTCCGATGTCGTATTGCCCATCCGAAACCGCTTGAATCATCGCATCCCAGGACGTGTTCTGGTACTCGATGGCGGCGTTGAGACGTTTGCCAATCTCATTCATCGCATCATATTCCCAGCCGATTTGGTCACCACTTTTCGGATCAATGAATTGAAGTGGCGGGTAGGCATTTTCGGTTACAACAACAATTTTCTTGCCGCCAAGATCCGGCAGATCCTGGGCAAAGGAAATGCTTGCAAGCGCTACGGATGCAACAACACTCGCTGCCGAAAGAATAAGGTTTTTGAAGGTCATCATCGTCTCCACCTGTCACATGGTTTTGGCCGTTGTTCAGCCACAATGGCAGAGTGGACCGACATTGCCTGCAGCGCAAGCATCGGCGCAAACATAAAGGGCGAGCATCGCTGCCCGCCCTTACAATTCAAATTCGGCTTTGCCTCAAGCGTCTTTGTTTTCTTCTGTGCTCTCTTCGGCAGCGGTTGCCTCTGAGGCGGCCGCCGCCTCCTTGGCCTTGGCCTCGGCAGCTGCTGCTGCTTCTTCAGCGGCTTTTGCCTCTGCTGCAGCGGCTTCTTCGGCAGCTTTTTCTTCGGCCAATGCCTGCGCGGCGGCTACTTTTTCTGCTTCAAGCGCTGCTTTTGCATCCAGCATTGCCTGACGCTCCAAGTCGTTCAGCTTGCGCGCGCGGGCACCGGTGTTCTCGCTGATGCGTGCTTTCTTACCGCGCAGATTGCGCATGTAGTAGAGCTTCGCACGACGGACCTTACCGCGACGAACGATTTCAACGGCTTCAACAAGCGGTGAATACATGGGGAACACACGTTCCACGCCTTCGCCATACGAGATTTTACGCACCGTAAAGTTTTCAGAGAGGCCTGCGCCTGAACGGGCGATGCAAACACCCTCATAGGCCTGCAAACGGGTACGCTTACCTTCGGTGACGCGCACTTGCACGCGAAGTGTGTCACCTGGTGAAAAATCAGGGAATGTCCGTTGCGCCTCAATTTTGGCGCGCTGTTCAGCTTCGAGCTGCTCAATAATGTTCATCTGTCTGTTCCTGTTCTTTTGAACCGCCAGAGCGCTCACGATGGGCCCACAATGCAATTTGATCGTGTAACCTGACCCTTCGGGTCGGAGCGGTAGTCATGCTCGTAATTGCTTTTGACAACATATTTCTTTGGATCTTTGTCCAAATTCGAGCGCTCGCATACATCAGCTTTGCAGCTTTGTCACCTGCTAAGACTGTTTTT
>JAHEJF010000060.1 GCA_024639025.1 Ahrensia sp.
CATGACTGAAGGTGCACCAGACATGTTTTGTGCCATTGGCAGTCTCCACCGGACGCAGCAGATCGTGGGCCCGCGGTCGGACAACATCGCTCAAATCGTCGTCCGGGGAGGCTTCAAAGAAGAACGCATCATAGGGGGCATGCCCCTGCAGGTACTCATTGAACCAGTGGCTCTGGCTGGAGCAATGATTGAGAACCAGGTCAGACATCAATTTGAATTCTGAACCGATCCGCTCGATATCCTCCCACGCACCCAGGGTGCTGTTGACCTCTCGATAATCGGTCACGGCAAATCCATCATCTGACGTGTAGGGGAAATAGGGCAGAATATGTATGCCGGTAATCGTGCCCGACAGATACTTTGTGGCAAAGTCGCGCAGCAGGTCCAACGGTTTGTGTTCGCCATCTGAAATCGACCCGCCATAGGTAATCAGATAATTGTCCTTCTCCGACCACAAATCATTGTCGGCGACATGCGAAACATGGCGCGGCGTCAGATCTCCCGGCCAGAATGCAGCTATCATTTGATCCAGCAGCGCGTCTTGGTCGTGCTCGGGATAGATAAACCCGATCAGGTGTTGCAAACCTTCTTTCAGAGGTTGAGGCGGCAGGTTATTGGCGCTGGCTGGCAATCGGGGCTCCATTGATCTGCATGAATTGCTGCGCTGCATCATGTGAAAGCAATTTTTTGTATCTGTCCAGTCCGTTTCCCGGGAGCAAAAAATTAATTGATGTTAACCACGTTCATTCACCGGACATTTACTGTAATGAGTAACCATGAGTGCCTGTTCTAATTTCTAATCAGGTGCTTCATGTCTCGCGTACACCTGGCCACTTCAACGGCCAATTCAGCTGCACAAAGGCAGTCTTCATCCGCATCAGTCACGCCATTCCTCAACACGATTATCAAGGGAGATTGCGTGGCTGGGATGGAACAGCTGCCCGATCACTCCGTTGATATGATCTTTGCCGATCCCCCCTACAATTTGCAGCTGCAAGGTGACTTGCAACGCCCCGACCAGTCCACCGTCGATGCTGTCGATGATCATTGGGACCAGTTCGCCTCCTTTGACGCCTACGACGCCTTCACCCGCAACTGGCTTTTGGCCGCCCGCCGTGTGCTAAAACCCAACGGCACGATCTGGGTGATTGGTTCCTACCACAATATATTTCGCGTTGGCGCCAAGATGCAGGATTTGGGTTTCTGGATCTTGAACGATGTTATTTGGCGCAAAAGCAATCCAATGCCCAATTTCCGCGGGCGTCGATTTGCCAATGCCCATGAGACAATGATTTGGGCTTCGCGTGATCAGAAATCCAAGGGCTACACATTCAATTATGAAAGCCTCAAAGCGGCCAATGACGATGTGCAAATGCGCTCCGACTGGTTGTTTCCGATATGCAATGGCGGTGAGCGTCTGAAAGACGACAATGGCAGCAAGGTGCATCCGACCCAGAAGCCCGAGGCGCTGCTTGCGCGTATTTTGCTCAGCGCGTCGAAACAGGGCGATGTCATTCTCGACCCGTTCTTCGGTACCGGCACGACCGGCGCTGTGGCCAAACGCTTGGGCAGAAATTACATCGGCCTGGAGCGCGAGCAGGATTATATCGATGCTGCGTCAGCGCGCATTGATGCGGTTGAGGAACTCCCCGCCCATGATTTGAAGATTGTGGCCAGCAAGAGAGCCGAACCACGCGTCGCGTTTTCCGCCTTGTTGGACGCTCAATTGATCAAGCCGGGTGCAATCCTGATGGATTCCAAGCGTCGTTGGCAGGCCGCCGTTCAGGCCGATGGTTCACTGTCTCATGAAGGCGAGCAGGCATCGATTCACAAGACCGGCGCTCGCGTTCAGGGCCTTGATGCCTGCAATGGTTGGACTTTCTGGCATTTCGATTGCCCGCAAACCGGTCAGCTTCAACCCATCGATGCACTGCGCAAGATTATTCGGGAACAGATGGCAAAAGTCGGTGCTTGATTTGTGACACTAATCAGCTTGGCCTCCAGTATCTCTTACCAAGCCTCAATAGAAAGCGTCCCGGTGATTGTCGGGGCGCTTTTTCATTTCAGACCATAAGGTTTCAAATGAGGCTCAAGATCCTCCCCATGCGGGAGATGGATGCCTTGCCAGCCATGGGCGCGGCTGGCCTGGATGTTGGGCAGACTGTCATCGATGAACAAGGTAGCCTGCCTGTCCAGATCAAATCTATTGCTGTGAAGCTCAAAGATTTCTGGTTCCGGCTTGATCAGCTTGGCGTCTCCGGAGACAGTGACACCTCTTCCGGTTTTCAGGAAAGGATACATGTCTTGCGCCTGGCGAAATGTGTCTGATGCAAAATTGGTCAACAGCGTCACGTCGTGGCCTTCATCCTGCAGCTGCAAAAACAGCGCAACCCTTTCATCCAGCGCGTGAGAAACCATCTCATGCCAGTATTTGCGAAAGGCCCTGATCTCTGTTTCCCATTCGGGGAACTCCTTGATTTTGATCTCTTCGGCTTCTTGCCAGTCGCGACCGCGATCCTGCTCGATGTTCCATGCGCTGGTGCAGACATGCTCGAAGAAGAACTGGCGCCTGTGTTCATCCGGTATAAGCCTGGAATAGGGAATATTGGGATCGTAGTGGATCAGGATGTGTCCGATATCGAACACGATGTGCTTAATCTGGCTCATTTTGTGTCCTTGAATGCCTCCGGTATTGCACAAGCAATGGCTTTCTTCATGACCGTTGGCAAGGCTTCACCGGAAGCATCGGCCACGGCTACCCACCATTGATCAAGCCTTTTTTGTTTGATGTTTTCGGCCCGCCAAACCGTCAGTTGCAGCTCGAAATGCGTGAAGATGTGCCTCACCGAACCGCAATGTTCCCAATTGGCCGAAAATGGTGCTGCCGCGATGCCCGTTGCGCCATCTTCACGAGAATTCCATTGGGTTGTCGGTACCTGGCTCATGGATGCCAGCAAGCCAGTGGCTTGCCTCTTCTCGAGCAGAATGCTGCCCTGAGGCGAGATGGCGACAAATGCCGCGCCCTGGCGCTTGGGCTTGGCCTTCTTGGGCGCTTTTACGGGAAACTGTTCCGGCAAATGGATATTGAATGCGAGGCAGGCCTTGTTCACAGGACACAGACTGCAAGCCGGTTTCTTTGGCGTACAGATAGTGGCACCCAAATCCATTGTCGCTTGGGCAAAATCGCCAGGACGCTCCTTGTCCAGGCATGCAGATACCTTGGCTTTGATCGATTTCTTTGCCGCGGGCAGGGGGGTATCAATCGCAAACAGGCGAGAGAATACTCGCTCGACATTCCCATCCACAACGGCCGTCGGCGTGTCGAATGCAATCGAAGCGATGGCTGCCGCGGTGTAGTCGCCAATGCCGGGCAACGCCCTTAGCTGATCAACATCGTTTGGAAACGCGCCATCATGCAAACGCATGACGGCATCGGCACATTTTTTGAGATTACGTGCTCTGGAATAGTAACCAAGCCCGGCCCATGCCTTTAATACATCGTCCTCGCTTGCGTCTGACAACGCCGCAATGTCTGGCCATCGGCTGATGAACGTTTCAAAGTAGCTTTTGACCGTCGCGACGGTGGTTTGCTGCAACATGATTTCCGACAACCAGACCCTGTAAGGATCGGGCGTCACACCGCGTAACCGCGCAGCGGGAGAAATACGCCAAGGCAGATGACGCGCGTGCCGATCATACCAGGAAAGCATTGATTTCGAGATTTCCGACAAGGAGTTCAATTCACTTTAGATTTGCGTTGGGCCATGCCTTCATTCGACGGCGAAGTTTGGGGCAGAATATAGGACGCAATCCGACGAAATAGACAGACGTGCCAGGGTTTTCGACAGAACAATATCTGGTGCTTTCTCGCTGTGCTCAAGCTGGTAGCGCAAAAACGCAAAGTGACTGATTTTGGTGGATATGAGCACTGCCCAAGAACGCAAAATGGTTTAAACTGGCTTGAGACTGCAGTTGGAAAGAAATGTTGATGGCCAAAGCGGCGTCCAGACTGATTGGCGAAATACTTGATCCTGTGCTGGCAAAGCGGGCAGGGATTTCGCTGGCGCTTGTCAATGCATGGTCGGAGATCGTGGGCGAGGAACTGGCAATCTCCAGCATGCCGATCAAGGTGAAATGGAAGCGCCGCGTGTCCGAAGAGGATGAATTTGAGCCCGGTACCTTGCACGTTGCTTCTGAAGGCATGGCAGCACTGCACCTTCAGCATCAGACCCAGCAGATTATTGATCGCGTCAACGCCTTCCTTGGTTATCCGGCGATCAACCGTGTCAAACTGGTTCAAAAACCGGTTGCAAGCGTAAAACCAGCTGGCAGGAAGCGGCCCATCACGCCGGCGCAGCAGCGCAAGATTGATGCACTGACCGACTCGATTGAGGACGATGAACTCAAAGCCGCGATGAAACGATTTGGCGAAAACGTGATCAGGGGCAAGAAAAAGCCCTGAACTTTTCATCATGCGCCCTATAACAACAGCATGAACACACACCCAATTTCATTGCACAGCAAAGCAATAACCGTCTTCTACGACGGAGAATGCCCGATTTGCCGGCTGGAGGTGGAGCTCTACCAAAAATACGGTTCGACGGGCTCAATTCATTGGGAAGACATCAATGTGCTGACCGATGATCAACTGCCTTACCAAAAAGATCGTCAGACGCTGCTCAATCGCTTTCATATGCTGGATTCAGATGAAAGCTGGTATGTGGGCGTGGATGCATTCGCACGCATTTGGCATGAGTTGCCGATACTGCGATATTTTGCATTCATTTTTTCAATACCCGGACTTCGTCAGATCGCCGAAATTTGCTATCGGGGGTTTCTGCGCTGGCAGCGCCGGCACCGCAAGAAGAGGCATCCTGCATCAATATGAGCAAAACCGAGCGATTCTGGGAGCACAAGACACTGGATCAACTGACGCCAGATGAATGGGAAAGCCTGTGCGATGGTTGCGGCAAATGCTGCATGGCCAAATTGATCGACGATGATACCGATGAATTGCATTTCACCACTGTAGCCTGTCGACTGTTCGATCCCGAAACCTGTCGATGCACCGATTATGTGAACCGGAAGGCTGAAGTTGCCGATTGTGTGCGGTTGACGCCGGACAATGTAGGGGAAATTGCCTGGCTTCCGTCGAGTTGTGCTTATCGCTTGATCCACGAGGGCAAACCGCTTTTTGACTGGCATCCCTTGATTTCTGGAACGGCATCCAGCGTGCATCAAGTGGGCTTTTCAATGCGCGGACGAGTGACCGCCTTTGAGCAGCACATGAATCATGATGGCGAGTATCTTGACCATCTCATCGAAAACGAGATTTAGCCTTGCCTTAAGGCTGCCTGCTTGTGATGTTTCTAATCACCAATGCCAAAGAGTAAAAACACCATGGATCGATCCAGCATAGTCAACACAGTCCAAGCTTTCTTTGATGCCATCAATGCAAGCGATTTTGATGCTCTGCTGGATCTGCTGCACGAAGATGTTGTGCACGATATCAATGAGGCTGATCGCCAGATTGGCAAACCCAGTTTTCGCGTTCAATTGATACAAGCCAAGAGCGCTTTCGATGAGACCTTATCCGATATCTCCATCATGATTGCTGAAAACAGCGCGCGTGTGGCAGCCGAATATACCCGGCGCGGAACCTACACACAGACCACCAATGGTTTGCCACCGGCCGACGGCCAGGCCTTCAGCCTTCAAGCCGGCACCTTTTTCGAGATCGAGGACGGCCTGATCACCCGGGTTACCAATTATTTCAACAAGGCAGAGCTTGTGCGCCAATTGTCTGAAGGTTAAAGCGCTTCAGTCTTCAACTGAAACGCTGGCACGGATTTGGGCATTGAAAACATTGGATAAATCCGGGTACCGCGCGTCCATCAAAGGCTGACGGAGCCTAAGAGCGCATGGTCACGCAAATTTGAGCGATCGAGAACGGGCTTGATTGGATTCCATCGAGCTGAAATGGCAGATGTGCTCCAGATTTCAATGGAGAACATCATGAGCCACGCATCAGACCAATTTTCCCGCCGCGATTTTTTGAAAACAACTGCAGTGGTTGCCCTGGCAGGAACAGCGATCACTGCAACACCGTCTCTTGCAGCAAAACTCAACCTTGCCAATGGCGTCGCCATCCAGGGCTATGACCCTGTTGCCTATGTCACCCAAGACGCTGCTGTTGCTGGAGACGCATCCATCACAGCCGATTATCAGGGCGCGACCTATCGCTTCGTCAGCACTGAAAATCGAGACGCTTTTGTCGGAAGTCCGGAAAGATATGCGCCGCAATATGGCGGGTTTTGCGCCTACGCGGTCTCTCAGGGTTACACTGCGCCGATAGACCCGCAGGCGTTCAGCGTGGTCGACGACAAACTCTACTTGAATTTCTCCAAGGGCGTCAGAAGCCGTTGGGCCAAGGATATTCCAGGCAACATCAAAAAGGGCGATGCCAATTGGCCGGCTTTGGCGGCCAATTGATCTGCGATCACTGTTCTATGCCAAATGTCACATGAACCGTGACGCGATAGGTATTCTCACCGGCAGCCACCGGAACCGGCGCGCTGTCGACCGCCATCTCCATCATGCGGGCTTGCGCGACAGGAATGGGATCATGCCGGCGTGATTGCTCGCTAATCTCGATGATATCACCCAGTTCGACTTCCGCGGCATCAACGAGCGTAGAGGCTTTCTCGATTGCATCACGCATGGCCTTGGTACGTGCTTCACTGATCGCTTTGTCAGGATCATCATTGCCAAATACGAGATTTCCGCCGTCATTCACACCCAGTGAAACAGATACGTCCAAAACGTCGCCGACGGTCGACAAATCGCGGATTCGAACGGTCAGCGCATTACGCACGATGTAACCGTCGATCCGGGGGCGTTTGTCACCATTGCTGCTGGATTTGGGATAGTTGTACTGCGGTTGAATGGAGAAATTGGACGTTTGCAGGTCGCGATCCTCAATCCCGGCAGCACGCATGGCTGCCAGAATGTCTGCCATCGCCTTGGTGTTTGCATCGAGCGCTTCGCGTGCTGTCTTTCCCTCTTGCGTCACGCCAAGCGAAACAATCGCCAGATCAGGCTCGATGCTGACCTCGCCGACACCGGTCACCAAAATGCGCGGCGTTGGTTTTTCTTCAGCACTGGCGACCGCAGCGGTTAGCAACATCGCGGTTATGAGCGCTGCGGCGAGCACAGTCATGTTTTTCTGAAAGGTCATTGTGAAGCCCTTGTATTTGATCGTCCCTTGCTTCCGATTAGACCGTCTATGCGCCCGCAATATGACCATCATTAATTCTGCTGAGCAACGAATTGGCCGCTTGTCGTGATCTTTCAAATAGGCTAACGAACGGCTTGGGTGGGGCCTGTAGCTCAGTTGGTTAGAGCCGGCGGCTCATAACCGCTTGGTCGGGGGTTCGAGTCCCTCCGGGCCCACCACACAAAATATTGTTTTTAAACAATAAAAATATTTTCACGTAGAATTTTGCGATAATTTTCGCATTGGTTTTGATGATTCTTCTGGTCTCCCCTTTCAATATATTGCCAAATTTGCTGGTCTTTTTTTGATTTTAGTCTCCCCAAAAACTTCGTCCGAAATAGCGTTTAGAATTCAAAGGCTTAGAATCGGGGTTTGTAAGAGGGTTCGAGTCTCTCGGGGACCACCATCCATTCCTCTACATTTGTAGCCTATCAATGGGCAGTCTGAATGTCTCCGTAGTAATGGGGACTTAGGGCAGTATGGAGAGCCATGGTCTGGTCGAGAGACTGGGATTCTGAAGATATTTTCGTTTATTTGAGCAGAAGTCTCCCGGGGCCATTTTCGGTGACCAAGTGTTTGGTTGGCAGATTGTGCTTTTGAACCGAGCTTTGAATCGAAAATAATCTGGAGCTCAATCGTTGTTCGAATGGGTTCCAAATTAAATTGGGAGCCAGAGCTCGTTCTAGATTATTGATTAAGATAGCTTGTCTAAGCAGCGAAGCCCAAAACTTCGCGTTGCTCTTTCCAGG
>JAHEJF010000558.1 GCA_024639025.1 Ahrensia sp.
ATGAGGGCCAAGAGGGTCGATCGCTGATCGATAACGCCATCACCGATGTGGCGCTGGTGCGCTATGCCGAACAGATATTGGCAAGTGCGGTCGGCACCTCGTCGGCGCGTTTGGTTCTGGGACTTTTGCTCGAGAAGGACGGCTCCTCGTCCGAAGAGACCATCCGGCTGCTTGATGATGCGTCTGAAGCCTTGCAGCAGAACCGTGACCTGCTGCAGATCGCGCTCGACCAGATGGATCAGGGAATTACCGTGTTCGACCGCGACTACCGCCTGACAAATTGGAACGGTCAATTTCGGCGCTTGATGGACTTGCCGCCCGAGTTTGGTCAATTTGGCATGCCGCTCAAAACGATCACAAATGAGCTGTGGCTGAAAGAGCAGATCACCGAAGACACGCGTGATGAGATGATCGAGAACGTCACCCAATCGAAAGGTACTTGGCAGCTTCATCTTTTCGAGAGTGGCCGGATCCTCGAGATCAGGTCCAATCCCATGCCCGATGGAGGTCTGGTTGTCACCTACACGGATATTACTGGCCGAGTGGAAGCTGACGACGCACTTAATCGGGCCAAGGAAAGCCTGGAACAACGCGTCAAGGACAGAACGGCGGAACTGACGGCGGTGAACGAAGAGCTTGGCAAGGCGCGGCACGAAGCAGAAACAGCAAATTTGGGCAAAACGCGGTTCCTTGCTTCTGCCGGCCATGATATTTCGCAGCCGCTCAATGCCGCACGCATCTACACATCCTCACTGGTTGAGCGCACCGAAAATGAAGCACATGAGCACCACGATATGGCGCTGAAGATCGATTCAGCGCTCAGCTCGGTTGAAGCGATCATTGGTGCTGTTCTTGATATCTCGAGGCTTGACGCCGGCGCACTAACTGCTTCGCCGACCGTTTTTTCCATGAACGAATTTCTGGACCGTTTGCGCAATGACTTTCAGCCGGCGGCGGCAAAAAAGAACCTGGAATTGGTCGTCATGCCATCGAGCGCTGTGGTCGAGACAGATCGTGCCCTGCTGATGCGCCTGTCGCAGAACCTGATTTCCAACGCCATCAAATACACCAATAGCGGCAAGGTTCTGGTCGGTGTTCGCCGCTCCGGGCCAGATCTGTTGTTGTGTGTCTACGACACTGGCATCGGGATTCCCGAGAAGAAGATGAGTTCAATCTTCAACGAGTTTGAACGCTTGTCCGAGGGCGCGGTGATTGCCAGTGGTTTGGGTCTGGGGCTGTCTATCGTTGATCGAATCTCCAAGGTATTGAGTTCCGAGGTCAAAGTTCGATCGGTGCCCGGCAAGGGAACCGCGTTTACCGTTTCGCTAACGCCCGCTGAGCGCGCCCTCACCCCGGCTGCCAGCCCGTCGGTGCAGCTCACACCAGCAAGAAACCTACTCAACGGTCTGGAGATCATCTGCATCGACAACGAACCTTCAATCGTCGCAGGCATGCAGGTCCTGCTTTCCGGGTGGGGCGCAGATGTCAGAACTGCGACCAATCGTGCCGAATTTTTGTCAATTATCAAAGAAGACGGTTTTGATCCGCATGTGGTGATTGCCGATTATCATCTGGATGATGGCGACAACGGCATCAACACGATTATCGCCGCCCGGAAAATTTTGGGCGACGGCCTTGCGGCTATTCTTGTTACGGCTGACCGCTCGGCTGAAATCCGGCAGCAGACCGTGGAAGCTGATATCACCATGTTGAACAAGCCGCTCAAACCCGGTGCGCTGCGCGCAATCCTCCAAAGCGTGCCTGTGGAACGCATCAGGGCTGCGGAATAGTTGACTATCAGGCGTTTGCCACGCCTTCGCCAGAATCGGTATCGCCGCGCAAAATATCTGCACCAATCTTGGTGAGACGAATGACGGCCTGTGTGCGGCTGTCAACATTGAGCTTGTTCAGCACAGCCGAAACATGGGCTTTGATGGTCGCCTCGGAGACGCTCAATTCATAGGCGATCTGCTTGTTCAGTAATCCTTCTGCCAACATGCCAAGCACCCGTGCCTGTTGCGGTGTCAGTGTCTTGATCCGAGCAATCAGATCGGCCACTTCTTCATCTTGCTCGCTACCCAGCTCGACATTTTCCGGCACAGCGATGTCGCCATCCAGCACGGCATTCACAGCAGTACGAATTTGGTCCGTCGATGAGGATTTTGAAATAAAGCCTGACGACCCCAATTCCA
>JAHEJF010000559.1 GCA_024639025.1 Ahrensia sp.
ACGATTGGCATAATGATGTCGTCAGTCAATGACGACACAATTGTGCCAAATGCACCTCCAATGATCACACCAACCGCCAAATCCATGACGTTGCCCTTGGCAATGAATTCCTTGAACTCACTAATCATTCCCATGATAAACCCCTTAAAAGTTTTATTTTTTGGACCAGTCACCACCAAAAGTGGCGAATCTGTAGATCGTCATTATTACAATGTTAACCTTTTGTTAACCATCAATTGATGCCGGACAGTGAATTATTGAAACGTTTGAAAATATACTGCTCGCCCAACGGGGGCAATATTGGACACGTGTGTGACGTTCTGATTTTATAGGCCATTACCGGGAGGATGGATGCTATGCAAGGCTGGCTTATTGCCCTTGCGTCTATTGCGTATTTGGCGCTGCTGTTTGGCGTTGCCGCCTATGGCGACCGTCGCGCATTGCAGAACCGAAATAAAGCGCGGCCCTTTGTTTATGCGCTTTCGGTGGCTGTCTATTGTACCTCCTGGACGTTCTTTGGCTCGGTAGGCATGGCTTCCGACCGGGGATTTGAGTATTTTGGCATCTATGTCGGCCCTATCCTGCTTTTTACAATCGGATTGCCGCTAATCCGGCAGATCGTCAGATTGTCTGAGGCTGAACGCATTACATCAGTTGCTGATTTTCTTGCCGCCAGATATGGCAAGAACGCCCGCGTTGCGGCGCTCGCGGCCGGAATTGCGATCATCGGCACAGTGCCCTATATCGCGCTGCAGCTTAAAGCGGTGTCCGATGCCGTGACCCTGATGGTCACCCATTACGCCCCAACCGGCGCCGATTCCGTGCTGAATTTTGATGTTGCCCTGATTGTTGCTGTGACGATGATCGCCTTTGCTGTGCTTTTTGGAACACGGCACGCTGATGCGTCAGAACACCAAGATGGGCTCATTTTGGCTGTCGCGCTGGAATCTCTCATTAAAATCGGTGCATTCCTGCTTGTGGCTGTTGCCATAACTTTCTTTCTTTTCAATGGCATGGATCCGATTGTTGAAGCTTATAATTCGAGACCGGAAATCAGACAGGCCATAGAAACCGGTAGCTCGCCCGCGCGTTGGCTCGTGCTTACAATTCTCAGTGCAGCTGCTGTGCTGGTATTGCCGCGGCAGTTTCATGTAATTGTCGTTGAAAACCGATCTGACAGCGAATTGAGCCGCGCGGCCTGGGTATTTCCATTGTATCTGATAGCTATCAACGCTCTCGTCATGCCGATCGCCATTTCGGGCCTGCTTTATATTAAAGACGGCACGCCCGCTGATTTGTATCTATTGGCATTGCCAATGCAGGCAGGACACGACTGGCTGGCCCTGGTGAGCTTTATTGGCGGCCTTTCTGCTGCGACCGCAATGGTGATTGTTGCAACAGTTGCGCTATCCATCATGATTTCGAACAACATCGTGATCCCTTTCACCCTTTGGCGCTTCCCGTCCGTCGTGCGCACCACGGGTGGTAACTGGTCGAAAATGATCCTGAATACGCGGCGGATGTCGATTGCTGTCGTCATTTTTGCGGCTTACGCCTACTATCTACAAACAACTGAAACAGCGCGACTTGCCTCGATCGGATTGCTTGCCTTTGCGGCGATCGCGCAATTTGTCCCTGCCATGCTTATCGGACTGTTCTGGCGCAACGCCAATGCACGCGGCGCCATAGCAGGATTGCTCGGCGGTTTTGTGGTCTGGACCTATACGCTGCTTGTCCCTGCCCTTGCCGGTCGCGGTTATCAATGGATGGAACAGGGACCGTTCGGAATTGAAGCGCTCAAACCCGAAGCGCTGTTCGGGTTGCAGATGGATCCTCTCAATCATGGCGTGTTCTGGAGCTTGTCGATCAATGTAGCGCTGGTTGTCGTTGGTTCCCTTTCACGCTCGGCAACGCCACTTGAACGTATTCAGGCTGCCACCTTTGTACCGCGCAAGGTGGCGACTGATGTTGGGCTAAACCGGTTTTCGACCACCATCACCGTCGAAGAACTCAAGGAAACAGTCGCCCGCTATGTGGGCGTTGAGCGCATGAAGCGCGCTTTTGCTGCCTATGAGGGCCAAGAGGGTCGATCGCTGATCGATAACGCCATCACCGATGTGGCGCTGGTGCGCTATGCCGAACAGATATTGGCAAGTGCGGTCGGCACCTCGTCGGCGCGTTTGGTTCTGGG
>JAHEJF010000061.1 GCA_024639025.1 Ahrensia sp.
TGATGGGGGAGGTGCACAAGCTTTGGCCTGATTTGCGCATTGCATTTGACGCAGACCAATTGGCTTGCAAATCAGTATTCCAGCAAAATGGCTTTTTGTGTTTGTTCTAGGTCAAACAATACTTTTTGTATGGCCCAGGAAGCCATCAAAGACGGGAGCAAGGCCCGTTTATTGCCTATTTTACTGGGCTCATGCTAAATGCTTGCAATGTTTATCCCCGCAGAAATATTGGCTTATGGTTTGCGTCCAAACGGTCGAATTCTGATGCTGGCGACGAGATTCTTTGCAATGCCGCGAACAAGGACACACCATGTCACAGCCGCTTGAGGACATTCGGGTTCTTGACCTGACCAATGTTCTTGCAGGCCCGTTTTGCTGTCACCAACTGGCTCATATGGGTGCCGAGGTGATCAAGGTCGAAGCGGTCGGTCGTGGTGACCTTGCACGCCAACTCGGCGCGGACCCTGAATTAAACGAAAGATCCATGGGAGTTTCGTTTCTTGCCCAGAATGCAGGCAAGAAGTCGGTGACGCTCAATCTCAAGCACCCCGAGGGCAAAGCGCTTTTTGTCAAGCTGGTAGAGCGTGCTGATGTCGTGGTAGAGAATTTTCGACCGGGCGTGATGCATCGTTTGGGGCTGGATTACGACGCGCTCAAGCAGGTCAAACCATCGCTGGTTTATTGTGCCATATCGGGCTTTGGTCAAGACGGCCCGTGGGTGCATCGGCCAGCCTATGACCAAATCATACAAGGCGCTTCGGGCATCATGTCGATCACTGGCGACAAGGAAAGCGCACCTTTGCGCGTTGGCTATCCTGTCGCCGATACAGTCGGCGGAATGACCGCTGCCTTTGCGATCGCCGCCGCACTCAACGCCAAGCCACGCGGCACATTCATTGATGTTTCCATGCTGGAATCAGTATTGGCAACAATGGGTTGGGTCGTTTCCAACCATTTGATCGCCGGCATCGAACCTGAAGCCCATGGCAATGAAAACGTCACTTCGGCCCCTTCCGGAACGTTTGAAACCGGTGAGGGCGTGATCAATATTGCAGCCAACAAGGAAGAACAGTGGGTGCAATTGACCGATCATCTGGGTTTGAGCGAATTGCGGGAAAGGGCCGAGTATCGCACGCGTGAGGATCGCAAACGCAATCGATTTGCATTGAAGCAGGAACTGGAATCCGTGTTGAAGACAAAGCGGGCACGCGATTGGGCCAAGGAGCTCAATAAAATTGGTGTGCCCTCAGGCGCCGTACTGACAGTTCCCGAGGTACTGGAAATGCCGCAAATTGCCGAACGGGGGTTTCTCAATGGATTTGCTGACGTTCCCGGTGTGGGGCGTGACATCAAAGTGGTCACAACAGGGATAAAGCTGGATGGCACTGCACCCAAGGTCGCAACGCCGCCGCCTATCCTTGGGCAACACAATGAAGAGATATGGCGCGATCTTGGCCTGTCAGGCGATGAAATTGAACAATTGAAGAAGGATGGCGCGCTATGAGTGGTGCCGGCAAGGATGTTTCCGATTGGTGGACAACCGAGATAATCGACATGGCACCGGGCCAAATCCGGATGCGTGGCCACCCGATACAAGATTTGATCGGTCAAGTTACCTTTCCGCAAATGATCTGGTTGATGACCCGTGGAACGTTGCCGTCCGATGACCAGGCTTCGCTCTTGGAATGCGCCCTGGTCGCTGCTGTCGACCACGGACCGCAAGCGCCATCGATCGCAACGGCGCGCATGGCTGTTTCTTGCGGTTTGGGTCTCAATGGAGCGATGGCTTCGGCCGTCAACATGCTGGACGACGTGCATGGCGGTGCGGGTGAACAGGCTGTAGAGCTCTACACCTCGATCGATGATGCGGTGCAAAGAGGTGAAGAACTAACTGTTGCCACCAACAGATCGATCGACCGCTGGATCGCCGAACGAGGCCGTTTTATTCCCGGGTTCGGTCACCGCTTTCACAAACCCGAAGATCCGCGCGCGCCGCGCCTCCTCGCCCTGGTTGACGAAGCAACAGCGGCAGGCATCGTTGAAGGGCGATATGCCAATATCGGCCGGGCAATCCAACACGTCCTGAATGACAGGAAGGGCAAACCAGTCCCAATGAACATCGATGGCGCCACAGCAGTCATCTATGCCGAACTGGGCTTTGCCGGTCCCTTGGCACGCGGACTGTTTTGCCTGTCTCGGTCTGTCGGCGTTATTGCGCATGCATGGGAGCAGATGAACCAGGGCGGTCGCAACAAGGGGCCAACACCGCCCGATTATCGATGGACATATAAAGGGCCCAATCCAATCGAACAGAACGACACTTGAACTGGTTCAGTAAGCGTATTCAAGAAAGACCGGTTCGATGCTGCCTTCCCAGACTGAGTTGTACTGGGTCAACATTTGCTCGGCGGGCGTTGTGCCGCGGGCCGCGACTTCTTCGAGCGGCGCCAAGAAATGGGTTTCGTCAAACCCATCCGGGCTAAGTCGGTTGCGTGCAATCAAGCCTTGCCGTGCTATGCCCAGCACCTCTTTTGACAAAGCTTGAACAGACTGCCCCTTGATCCTGGCGGCCAACCCCTCCTTGGGCACCGCATTGCGCAAATGATCAACTTCTTCGAACGTCCAGTCTCGGGTCAATTGCCAAGCTGCTTCCAGTGCGGTCTCATCGTAGGAAAGTCCAACCCAAAACGCCGGCAATGCGCATATGCGTCGCCATGGACCGCCATCCGCGCCGCGCATTTCAATGAATTTCTTCATGCGCACCTCGGGGAAAACAGTCGACAAATGGTTTGTCCAGTCACCCTTGTTTGGCTCCGGGTTTGGAATCTTGTTGCTTAAAGCGCCATTCATGAACTGCCGGAAAGTCACGTCGGTACAATCGATATATTTTCCCTCTCGCAAGACAAAGTACATCGGGACATCCAGCGCCCACTCCACATAGTCCATGAAGCCAAAATCATCGGCGAAGACCATCGGCAGCACGCCAGAACGATCATTGTCGGTATCGCGCCAGATGTCGGCGCGCCACGACAACAAGCCGTTGGGCTTGCCATCAGTAAATGGTGAGTTGGCGAACAAAGCCGTTGCGATCGGCTGCAGGCGATAGGCCATCTGCATCTTTTTTCGCATGTCTGCTTCGCTGTCAAAATCGAGATTGACTTGAATGGTCGAGGTTCGGTGCATCATGTCGAGCCCCTGCCCGCCAACTTTGGGCATGTAATTGCGCATAATATCGTAACGCGATTTGGGCATGCGTGGGGTTTCTTCCAAGGTCCACTTGGGGCTTGCACCCAATCCCAGAAACTTGATTCCAAGCGGATCTGCTATTTGCCGCAACTGGCTCAAATGCTGGTTACTCTCCCGGCAAGTTTGATGAATGGTTTCCAATGGTGCGCCTGAAAGCTCAAACTGTCCGCCGGGCTCGAGCGAGATTGCGCCCATGCCGTTTGGCTCAAACAATCCGATTATGTTGCCTTCATCGATGATCGGCTCCCACCCCAGTTTCGCTTGCATGCCTTCGAGCAAGGCCTTGATGCTGCGTTCGCCTTGATAGGGGATTGGCGTGTGGTCGACGGCGCAAAACGGAAATTTTTCATGCTCAGTGCCGATGCGCCACTCCTCGCGGGGTTTGCACCCGGAAGCCAGATAGGCTGCCATTTCCTCCACGCCACCGATTGGAGATTCATCTGTTGTGTCGCGCGCCATGGTTTCCGTCCGTAAGTCTCGATCTGCGTTGGTTGCCCGATCTTTGTGTTATCGGCAAGCGCATTTTTCTGAACATTGGTTCAAAGGAAGTTGATTACCAGTCGCCTGCCACAGCCTGAATGACAGCCATTGCCGCGACCGCCGCCGTGTCCGCCCGCAAAATGCGGGGACCAAGCGGAATTGAAACAACAAAATCCAAGGCTTTTAATTGAGCACGTTCGGCGTCCGAAAAACCACCTTCTGGACCGATCAGCACCGCCAGTGGTTTTGATTTTAGTTGTGAGAGCTGCTGCACGGGATTGTTGGTGGACGCATCCTCATCGCAAAATATCAAAGTTCGTTGGTGATTCCAGTTGGTCAGCAGCGTGTCCAAATTTACCGGCTCTTGGAACACCGGCAGATGCAGCACGCCACATTGTTCTGCCGCTTCGACGGCATTGGCTTTGAGCTTTTCGGTTTTGATATGATGATTTTGAGTATGTTGCGTCAAAACTGGCTGCAGAACACCAGCCCCCATTTCGACGGCTTTCTGGACCATATAATCCAGCCGTCCGACCTTGAGTGGCGCAAAACAAAACTGAAAATCGTAAGGATCAGGTTGCGGCCGCGTCTGAGTTTTGATTTGCACGCTGATATTGCGTTTGTCTTCCACATTCAGCAGCGCTTCCCATTCCCCGTCACGACCGTTGAACACGAGCAAAGGATCGCCTGTCCTCATGCGTAAAACGTTGCCAACATAATTAACCTGTGCCTTGTCGAGCTTGATGAAATCATCTGCTGCAAGATCGACGTCCAGGAACAGCCGTTGGATTTTGTAGTTGGCGCGCATTGCGAACGATTAGCGCAGATGGGCTGTGTCAGGCAAACTGAATTGCACATCAAAGCCAGCCTGCATGGCATTGACGATTGTCGGCGGTGTCAGCAAAAGCGGCCGCTCCAGAGATTCAGTGGATTGCGTGTACCCACCGGCAGCCCACTTATACATTTTTCCCTTGACGATAAGAAGAGCTGTTCGGTGCTGGGCAATCATGGTTCCATCCGGCAGCGCCCGCCAATCGCCATCAAAGCCATGCAACTGTTTATTCCTCCCGTGCAAACGCTCGGCATGCAAAATCGCATCGATCTGCGGTGCTTTCTGCAATGACAGGTTGTTGCCCGTCGAAAATGCATTCTGGAATTCGATTGCCCGCGCGCGCTGGCAATAAAAGCAAGGGCGATGACCGGCAGCAAGAGCCGTCGCTTCATCAAGAAAGAACAGGTTGGTCCATCCAGGGGACCCATTGGGCCCATTCGCACCAAAAACTTCGCGCTTGCGTTCCTTGAATTCGCACAAGCAATAGATCCAAGCCTTTGTTGTCCACCTTCGGGTCGGATGCAGCTTCTTTTCTGCAGCGTTGTGGATAACTCCGCGGTTGCCTGTGAATAAACCGCGAGCGGTGTGTGCAATCACACAGCCAAAAGGCGTTACCCGGTTTTGAATGCCCATAATGTTTACCAATTGTTAACTCAATGGTGGAAATCGCCCGAGGTTATCTGTAAGAGGAAGCCCAGGGGTGCAGACAAATTCATATTTGTCAAAAATACAATATATATCAATGTGTTGGAGCCGGTCCATGACGATTCGTACATTTTATTTATCTGTTGGAATGGTAGCTGCAACGGCTTTGTGGGGCCTGTCCGTATACTCTGCCGATGCAATGTCCGGCAATGTGCCCACAGACGGTTATGGCATCACGCTTGCCGTTAGCCCCACGAGCTAATTGCCAACTGGCTCTTTAGACTTTTCCACAATGGACAAATGCGGTAGCACGCGCATTATGCAGTGCTTCTCCCTGCACTGATCGTGGCAAAGGAAAAACTATGTTCGGGCCTGTTACCAATATTGAAGACTTGCGCAAACGGGCCAAATTCCGTGTGCCAAAAATGTTCTACGATTATGCCGATTCAGGCTCATGGACAGAAGGTACCTATCGCCGAAATTCAGAAGCGTTTGACGAGATCAAGATCCGTCAGCGGGTCGCCGTTGATATTGATAACCGCTCTGTGAAAACGCAAATGGTCGGCCGGGATGTGGCCATGCCGGTTGCTCTTGCCCCTGTCGGCATCACCGGCATGCAGAGTGCGGACGGCGAAATCAAAGCCGCACGCGCTGCCGAAAAGTTCGGCATTCCCTTTACGCTTTCCACCATGTCGATCTGCTCGATCGAAGCTGTTGCCGCAGCGACAACAAAGCCGTTCTGGTTCCAGCTCTACGTGCAACGTGACCGCGGATTTACCGAGGGACTGATCGCGCGCGCCAAGGCTGCCGGCTGCGACGCATTGGTGCTCACGCTGGATTTGCAGGTCCTTGGCCAGCGCCACCAGGATATTCGCAATGGGCTGACCGCGCCGCCAAAGCCGACGATCAAGTCGATCCTGAATCTGGCGACCAAACCAATGTGGTGCCTCGAGATGCTGGGCGCCAAGAACAAGACATTTGGCAATATCGTGGGTCATGCGCCCGGTGTCACATCGATGAATTCGCTGTCTGAATGGACCCATGCGCAGTTTGACCCAGGGCTGAACTGGGAATCGATCGAGTGGATCAAATCCAAATGGGGCGGCAAGCTCATTCTCAAGGGCATCAATGATGTCGAAGATGCCAAAATAGCGGCCAAGACCGGTGCTGATGCAATCGTTGTCTCCAATCACGGGGGACGCCAGCTCGACGGCGCTGCTGCATCCATCGAAGTGCTTGCCGATATCGTCGATGCAGTTGGCGACAAGATCGAAGTTCACATGGATTCCGGAATCCGTTCCGGCCAGGATGTGTTCAAGGCAATCGCGCTTGGCGCAAAATCCACCTATATCGGCAGGGCATTCATCTACGGGCTGGGCGCAGCGGGCGAGAAGGGTGTCACGCAGGCGCTGGATATCATCCATAATGAGCTTGATCGCACCATGGGATTTGCCGGTGAGATCGACATCAACAATGTCGGGCGGCACAACCTCCTGCAAAAAGGCAACAGCTGGGTGGGCATGGGCTGACCTGAGATGTTTGAAATTACGCAGGCAAACTATTTGGAGGTGCGCTTGCGTTTGGCTGGAGCAATTGTCGCTTGCTGTTTGAGGGCTGCGACGATGTGTACAATTGAGTTGGCGTAGTATTCCAACAGCAATTGTTCGCTCAAATTGGCCCGGAACAATCCCTCTTCATTAATCTCCAAGATGTGCCGCATTTTGAGCATTCGAATGCCTGTTTCCAGCGTGTAATCGCGATCGCCGTCAGGAATGTGCACGTGATATCCTGCTTGTTCCATGCGTCTCATCAGATCGAAGACCTTGGATTTGAGTTCGAGATCACTCATCCAGTGGTCTTCGTTTTGCAAGAGCACCGTCGAAACAAGCGCGACCGGCAAAACCGGGATGATTTGACCAATCTGCTTGAGCAACTCATCACCCAGTTTCTGTACACCAGCAAATCGAGCCTCGCGCGCTTTATGCTCCACAGGGTCCCCGGTTTCCGCAAAATTTGAAAAATCGATACCGTTCTCTCTGGCAAATTTGGAAAGCGAGATGGGCTCTCCAAAGGATACACAGGCATGCCCGTTGCGATGCAATTTGCCCTGCAGGCGCAGGCGTATCAGGTGGATCGTGAATTTCCGGACTGATGAAAACCTGACGCGGAAATCCCGTCCTGTCGCCTCCTTTTCTTTCTTTGCCGTCAATACACGGTCTTCAAGAACACGATCATAATTGATGCCAACAGGTATGAAGACGACGTCCTTGCTGCCCTCGGTGTTAAATCCGGAGACCATATAGGACAGCAAGCCAAGCTTGGGTTGCCCCAGCGTTCCATCACGCGAAAGCCCACCCTCGGGAAACACCGCTTGTGTGACGCCCTCTTTTGTGGCCTTGCGCACATAGGCTGCCAGCACGGTTCGATATAGCTGATTTTTGGAATTGCGGCGAATGAAATAGGCACCCATCGACCTGAGCAGGAAATGCAGAAAGATCACCTGCGCCCACTCGCCAACTGCATAGGAAAGCGAAGCCCGGTTGGATGCCAGATAGGTGACAAGAACATAGTCCATGTTTGAGCGATGATTCATCACAAACACCACGGATGCATTTTTTGGAATTTGCTTGAACGCCTCATCATTGGTGTAGCCAAGGCGAACGCGATAGACGCGTTGCGACAGCCATTTCGCTGCCTTGGTACCAATGCCAAAATATGTAAGAGGCGAAAAGGAAGGCACAATCTCGTCGGCATAACGTTTTGCAGC
>JAHEJF010000062.1 GCA_024639025.1 Ahrensia sp.
GAACCACTTAAAGCGGCCGAGTAAGGACATCTCACATGCCATTGAAGGGCTTTTCGCAACGCTGGAACGATTTTCCCGACTTTATCCTGGGATGCACCAAGGACATTTGGGAAGATCGCGGCATTGCGACACTCAATCACTACTATGCCAAGGATATCATCGTCCGCACGCCGATGGGCATTCAACGCGGCAACGAAGCTGTCAAAGCGTCGACCATGGCGACGTGCTACGAATTTCCGGACAGGGAATTGTTTGGCGAGGATGTCATATGGTCGGAGGATAAAACCGGACTTCTGTCGTCGCACCGACTAAATACGCGTGCGACACACAGCCATGACGGTGCGTTTGGCAAGGCAACCGGCAAGCAATTCAATATCAAGGTCATCGCGGACTGCGCTGCAAAAGAAGACACGATCTTCGATGAGTGGCTGGTTCGGGACTATGGCGGGATTGTGCGGCAATTGGGCATGAAGCCCAAGAAATATACAAAAAGATTGATCAAGGCGGAGGGTGGCGCGGACAGTTGCGCCAAGCCGTTTACGCCCGACCAGGACATTGAAGGCGACTACAAGGGTCGGGGTAACGACAATGAGTGGGGTGTAAAATACGCCGACATCCTGAACAAGATCATGGCGATGGATTTCAACGTGATCAAACGGGAATACGACCGGGCCGTAATCGGCGCGTATGCCGGTGGGCGCAACGCGCTGAGTTTCGACCAGGTGGATGAATTCTGGGTTGGTCTTCGTTCAGCGTTCCCAAATGCCGAATTCAAGATCCATCACCAGATTGGCATGGATGGCGGCATGTTGAGCCCGCGCGCAGCAATCCGGTGGTCTCTTGATGGCAAGCATGAAGGCTGGGGCTCATTTGGGCGTCCAACAGGTGCCCGCGTGCATGTGATGGGAATGTGTCATGCCGAGTTCGGCCCATGGGGATTGCGACGGGAACTGGCACTTTACGATGAAATCGCCATCTGGAAGCAAATTTTGATGCAGGCTGAGAACTGATATGTTGACACGGGAACAAATAGAACAACGCATTGTTCGCTATGGCGAACTGAAGCCATGTAAAACGGCTTTTATTGACGCGCACACGCCGGGCTGCGACCAGAAAGAGAATTTCACCATCATTGGCGGGGGTGTATCAGAAAGCCCGGACCAGCATGTCCATATTTCCGAGACACCAGGTTTCAACATTGGGGCTGCCGGTCAACCGCCGATCTGCAAGAATTCACTGCACAGTCACCGTACCGCCGAGGTGTTTTTCGTCCTGAAAGGCAGCTGGGAGTTCTTCTGGGGGCGTTGGGGAACGGCAGGCCGCGTGCGGCTCGAAGAAGGTGACATATTCAACATTCCGACCGGGATCTTCCGCGGTTTTCAGAATGTCGGCAATGACTACGGCATGATCATGGCCATTTTGGGCGGTGATGATGCCGGCGGCGGCGTGATTTGGGCACCGCAAGTGATTGAAAATGCACAGGATCATGGATTGATTTTGGGCGAGAATGGTCGGCTTTACGACAGCAAAAAGGGGGAATCCCTGCCCGATGGCGTCGCGTCCATGCCGCTTTTGACCGAAGAAGAATTGAAAGCGTTTCCCGAACCGGGGGTTGGCGATGTCATTCCAAACTATATAGCGCGGTACTGGGATTTGATGGCCATGGCTGCCGGTCAACCTGCAAAGGTGATTGGCGAAGACGCCACGCTCAGGGACAAGCCCGGCTTTGAAGTAGACCTTATCCGAGAGGGATCCATTCCGGAAGCTGCCTATAGCATCGACCAGCATGAAATCCTGATGGTCATGCGCGGCTATTGGAAAGTGGCTGTTGATGGCATTGAAACGATACTCGCACCAGGCGACACAATGGCCGTGCCACCGGGCAGCTCGCGTTCAATGGCGCCGTCAATGACCGGCGAATCCAGCATGTACCGCGTTCGCAATACGGAAGATGCTGCCGGACCGACATGGACACCCAGTTAAGGATTTGACATGACCAAGATTCAGACAACGCATGTTGGTTCACTGCCGCGGACACAGAAGGTCGTCGATTTCATCTTTGCCCGTGAGAAGGAACAGCCCTACAACGAAGCCGAGTTCGACCAGGCCATGACCGAGGCGGTCGATGAGACTGTGCGTCAGCAAGTTGAAGCTGGAATTGACTTTGTCTCAGACGGCGAGACGTCAAAGATATCCTACGCAACTTATGTGAAGGATCGCTACACGGGCTTTTCCGGCGACAGTCCGCGCAATGCGCCAGCGGACCTGAAGATGTTTCCATCCTTTCTCAAACGATTGGCCGATGATGGAGGCACACCCCAATACGCACGACCCATGTGTACCGGCGAAGTGAAATCAAAGGGGCAGGGAGAACTTCAAAAAGACATCAACAATCTGAAAGCAGCAATTGACAAGCATGGCGCTACGGGTGGCTTCATGAATGCTGCTTCGCCCGGTGTGATCTCGCTTTTTCTGCAAAATGACCACTATCCCTCGCGCGATGCTTATCTGGCAGCACTCGCCGATGCGATGAAGGAAGAGTATGAAACAATCGTCGGCGCTGGGCTGATGCTACAGCTGGATTGTCCCGATTTGGCTTTGTCGCGCCATATGTTGTTCAACGATTTGTCCGACGCTGAATTTGTCAAGATCGCAGACAGCCATGTTGAAGCGCTCAACCATGCGCTCCGCGATGTCCCGCAGGACAAGGTGCGTGTGCATATTTGCTGGGGCAACTATGAAGGCCCGCATTGTTGCGACATTCCAATGGACACCGTGTTTTCAACGCTGATGAAGACCAAGTCGCATGCGGTGCTGTTTGAAACGTCGAACCCGCGTCACGCACATGAGTGGACGGTGTTCCGGGACCGCAAGGCAGAGATCCCGGACGACAAAGTTCTAGTGCCGGGCGTGGTGGACACAACCACCAATTTTGTAGAGCATCCCGAATTGGTGGCGCAACGGATCAGCCGCTTTGTCGACATTGTGGGTAAAGAGCGGGTTCTGGCTGGTTCGGACTGTGGATTTGGCACTTTTGCCGGATTTGGAGCCATTGATCCTTCGATTGCCTATGCCAAGCTTGAAAGCCTGAGCCAGGGTGCGGCAATGGCCTCGGCGCGCGCCTGACGTGATGAAACGCGAAATACTCGTATTGCTGCCTGGCATGATGTGCAATGCACGGCTTTTTGCTCCGCAAGTCGACGTGCTGGGTGCACAATACGATATCATAGTTCCCGATCTCAATGCGCATTCCGTTTCAGAGATGGCATCGCGTGTTTTGTCTGAATGCAAGAGTGATCAGTTCAACCTCGCGGGCCTGTCGATGGGCGGGATCGTGGCAATGGAGATGGTGCGTCAAGCGCCCCAGCGAATCTCGCGGCTCGGGTTGCTTGATACCAACCATTTTGCCGATGCACCGGAGAAGTTCGACATGCGTAACCGGCAGATTGAAGATGTGAAAAACGGAAAATTGCGAGAGGTGATCATTGAGGAGATGAAACCTGTCTATCTGGCCGAGCGAAATCGCAGCAACCAGGCACTGCTTGATACGTTGATTGATATGGCAATTGAGGTTGGGCCCGATGCGTTCATCGCGCAGTCATTGGCGCTTCGAGACCGCGTGGATCAAACCGAAACACTCAGAGACTTCGATGGACCAAGCCTGGTGTTGTGTGGTGAGGAAGACAATCTGTGCCCGCCTGAATGGCATCGACAAATCGCCGCGCTGCTTTCCGACGCTGAATTGAGGATCGTGCCCGGCGCCGGACATATCACCACATTGGAAACACCGGATGCGGTCAACCAAGCAATGGCCGACTGGTTAAGCCGGTCATAGCGGCATATGCCTATCGTCCCTTCCAGACAGGATCGCGCTTTTCCGCAAACGCTTTGGCACCCTCCAGATTGTCTTCTGAACCGTAAAGGACATCGACCGTCGCCAGTTGGCGTTTCGTGACCCGGTTCATGGTGTCCTGAAATCTTTGTCCTTCCGCTTCCCTGACGATCTCCTTGATGGCCGCGTAGACGAGCGGAGGACCGGAAGCCAGCATATCTGCCAGTTTCCACGTCTCTTCGACCAATTTCTCAGCGGGATGGATCTGATTGATCAAACCCCACCGCTTGGCCTCCTCAGCATCCAGCCAGCGGCCGGTCAACAACATCTCCATGGCAATATGGTAGGGGATGCGCTTGGGCAGCTTTATCGATGCCGCATCGGCAACTGTTCCCGATCTGATTTCGGGCAGCGCGAAGCTGGCATGGTCTGCTGCCAGGATAATGTCTGCCGACAGGGCGAGTTCGAGGCCACCACCGCAACAAATGCCGTTGATGGCCGCAACCACCGGCTTGTTGAGATCGCGCAGTTCCTGCAAACCACCAAAGCCGCCGACGCCATAGTCGCCATCAACCGCATCGCCCTCTGCGGCGGCCTTTAAATCCCAACCCGGGCAGAAGAACTTTTCACCTGAACCGGTGATGATTGCGACATTCAAATCTGGATTGTCACGAAAGTCTGCGAATATATCTCCCATGATCCGACTAGTGGCGAGGTCGATCGCATTTGCTTTCGGGCGATCGATCACGACTTCCAATATGCTACCTTTGATGCGGGTTTTGATGGGATGGGTCATGGCGTTCCTTTCACGATCAGCGCATCAGCGACAATGGCACGCTTGTCGGTGCAAATAAGCGGATTAATCTCAACTTCGACGATGGCGTGCTGGTTGTCGATGACAAATTGCTGCAACCTGGAAACGGCTTGGATGATTGCAGGTCTGTTGGCGCATTTGCCACCACGGTATCCGTTAAGCAATTGATCGACTTTCAGTGATTTCAGCGCATTGTCGATTTCGCACGCTGTTGCAGGCAGCAGAAGCGATTTCTTGTCATCGAGCAACTCGGTCAGCGTGCCACCGGCTGCGAGTGTCAATACAAACCCGTGCGCCGGATCGGCGACAATGCCGATCAACAATTCGGCAATTGAGTGGTTGATCATCTCCTCGACCAGATAGGTCTCAGCGCTCATTTCTGCAGCGGCAGTCTGTAGCTCTTGCGGCCCTTTTATGTTGAGTACAACAGCGCCGACCTCTGTCTTGTGCGCAATGTTTTCGCCTTTTAGAACAACGGGATATCCGATTGTGCTTGCGGCTTGATTCAACTTGTCTTTCGACAGGCCAGATTGAATTTCCGGTGTGTCCAAACCAGCTTTTTCAAGTTCAACCTTTGCTGAAGCTTCAGACAGGATCGATTTCGTTTTGGCAGGTGGCGGTGCCGGAACGCACTGCTGGACGGGTGCAGAAATACTCGCCGCCAGATGAATTGCCGTGCATGCCTGATCGAAATCACACAAAGGAACGATACGATGCTCAATCAGGCGCGTTGCGATCTCTTCAGGCATGTTTTCAGGGAGAGACGCTAATACGGCGAACCGCTTGCCGGTTGCGTCCGCTGCCGTGATGATGGCGTCAACCACCACGGCCCACTCATCGGCGTCGCAGATATCGGACCGTGGAAAATCAAGCACGATTATGGTCAGCGCTGCGTCACCTTTTGCAATGGCTGAGAAGACTGAAACCAGCGCGGCTTTGTTCCGCCAAATATCAGTATGATAGTCGAGTGGATTGACCAGCTGGACCGCTGGGCTCAGATGCCGGGCGAGTTCAGCTTGCTGCGTTGTGTTCAGCGGCGGAAAGGCGAGCCCGGCGCGATGGGCAGTATCGGCCATCACGGCTGCTTCGCCACCAGAACAACTCAATGACGCTATGTCCAGACTCTCACCCTTGCCGTGGCAGTGAAATACTTTCAGGGTCTCGATCATCACGGCTAGGGAGGCGGCGTTAGCGATCCCCAGACGTGCCATCAGCGCATCGGCACCTGCCGAGATGCCGGCTACGGAAGCTGTGTGGGTCAGGGTTGCCCGTCTTGCTTCTTCCGAACGTCCCACCTTGTAGGCCACGATTGGCTTGCCCAGCTTAGAGGCATGCAGGGCCATCGCTTCAAATTGGGCAATGTCGCCGAAGCTTTCGATGTAAAGTCCAAGCGCGGTAACGCGATCATCATTCAGCAGCGTTGTTGCAATGTCAGAGATGCCCTGTTGGGCCTGATTGCCAATTGTGATGACATAGGCAATTGGCAGACCCCGCTTTTGCATGGTCAGATTGATGGCAATGTTGGAGGATTGCGAGATTATTGCGACCCCGCTTTTTGCTGGCATCAGACCATGCTGGTCTGGCCACAGCGCGATCTGATCCAAGGCATTGAGCGCGCCATAGCAATTTGGTCCGAGTATTGGCATGTCGCCTGCAGCCAGCAGCAAATCTTCTTGCAGCGATGCGCCGTCTGTTGCTTCCTTGAAGCCGGAGGCGAAGCAGATCGCGCCGCCGGCTTGCATCGACTGCAATCTACGAACAATCTGGATCGTGGCATTGCGATTGACACCGATGAATGCTGCGTCTGGCGCGGCAGGAAGATCATCAAGTGATTGAAACGCCTTGATTCCGCCAACACGCTCCCTACTCGGGTGTACGGGCCAAATGTTACCGGCAAATCCGAACTTCCGATTTTGTTCGACTACGGCATTGCACCAGGCACCACCGCCAATAACGGCAATGGATCGTGGTCGGAGCAAGCGGTCCAGCATGGTGGTCAGGCGCCCAGCGGACGAAGAAGATCGCGGCTTATGATGTGCCGCTGGATTTCCGATGTGCCATCCCAGATCCGTTCCACCCGGGCATCGCGCCAAAATCGTTCGACGGGAAAGTCGTCCATCAATCCCATGCCGCCGAAAATTTGCAATGTGGCGTCTGTCACCTTGGCCAGCATCTCGGATGCGTGGAGTTTGGCGCTAGCAATTTCGCGGTTGGCGGTCATGCCCTGATCGAGCCGCCAAGCGCTTGCCATGGTGAGCCATTCGGCTGCATCGATTTCGGTGATCATATCGGCCAATTGGAAGCTGACGCCCTGAAACTTTCCGATGGGCTGGCCAAACTGCTTCCGATCAGCGGCGTAGTTCAGGGCGAGGTCGAAGCAACGGCGAGCACGGCCGACGCACATGGCAGCCACCGTGAGGCGCGTGGCGTAGAGCCATTGGTTCATTACCTCGAACCCGCCGTCGACCGCACCAAGCACCTGCTCAGCGGGCAATCGGCAATCGTCGAAATCGAGGACCATGTTCTTGTAGCCGCGATGCGATACCGACTTGTAGCCGTCGCGGACATCAAATCCCCTGGTGTTGCGATCAACCAGAAAAGTGGTGATCCGCTTTTTGATTCCATGTGGTGTTTCATCTTCGCCGGTTGCGACAAAAACGATAAAGAAATCAGCATGTTCGGCACCGGATATAAAGTGTTTCGTGCCGTTGATGACCCAATCATCGCCATCCCGTTTTGCCGAGCATCGCATGCCGCGGACATCAGAGCCTGCATCGGGCTCTGTCATGGCCAGCGCATCCATTTTCTCACCGCGTATGGCTGGCATCAGATAGCGTTCAATTTGATCGCCCTGGCATGCCATCAGGATGTTTTGCGGACGACCAAAGAAGTGCGTCAGTGCCATGGAGCCTCGGCCAAGCTCTCTTTCGACCAACGCGAAATCGATATGGCTCAGGCCGGCACCGCCGACGCTTTCTGGAAAATTGCAAGCATAGAATCCAAGCTCAATGGTTTTTTGTTTGATCGCCTCGGCAAGCGTTGCCGGCACTTCACCTGTGCGCTCGACTTCGTTCTCATGCGGATAGATTTCGTTTTCGACAAAGCTGCGTACTGTCGAGACTATCATTTCCTGTTCTTCGCTAAGGCCAAAATCCATCAGTCGATCTCCGGTTTCTTCAGCGTAGATTGTGCCTGCATGATCTCATCCAGCCTTTCGACAATCATGGCTTCTGGTTCGCAGGAACGCCGTGTTTCCAAGCTCACATGGATCAGCATCTGCCTGCATGTTGCACAG
>JAHEJF010000063.1 GCA_024639025.1 Ahrensia sp.
TGCGGCCACCAGCGTAGTTGGCAGCGGTTACGCAGGCGATGCTCTCACCCAATTGCCCGCGATTGAACAGAACAAACGGAATACCGATCTCGTCAAGTCGCTGAGTCAGTTTGTTGGACATGCTGACCGAGGCCAAAATAATGCCGTCGACCTGCTGGTCGAGCAGCTTTTCAACGACGGGATCGACTTCTTCATCCAAATTTGCCGCGAAGAATATCGAGATATGATAGCCCTCTTCATTGAGCGCCGCTGACAATTTCTCCAAAGCCTCGGGATAAAACGGATTATCAAGATAGGCGACCACCACACCGATGGTGCGGGATTTTCCGGTGATGAGCGATCTTGCCAAAGTGTTTGGGCGATAGCCAAGTTCATCAGCGGCTTTCTCCACCTTTTCACGCAGGCCGGCCCGCACCATGGAGCCGCGGGAAAAGACGCGACTGACGGTCGGCTGGCTTACGCCCGCGCGTTTGGCGACATCAAGAGAAGTCACTTTGGCCGACGGTTTACTCACATATTTTCCTTTCGGTACCGCCCGCGCTCAAACTGGTCTTGCAGCCGGTCCATGACATTCAGGCCCATCTGATTCAATAAGTCCAGCATATCGAGCGGCACCCAATTTTCCCGTATCAGTCCCTCATGATGGTGATAGAAATCCATCACCCGCATGGTCACTTTTCTGCCCGTTGGCGGCATGCCCGCAAATCCACCCCCATAATGTGTGGCACATACGCTGGGCCAACCCCCGGTCACTGAATATTCGCCGTCTCCGATGCGGATGTAGTGGCCGGCATTGTACTTTTTTCGTTCAGCAGCAATCTCCTCGGGCGTCCCTCTCGGGCGCTGAAATGCCAGTCTGAAGGGCAGTTGATGATAGTCGACGAAACCGGCAAGGCCGCGATTGGTGCCAATACCCGACGGGCCATACCACATCATTTTTGGATGCCAGTAGTGGATCTGGGGCATGGTCAGCAGAGCATCCCGACTGGGCGCTTGCTGGTCAAAATCAAACAGGGCCTTGTGCATGGCCAGCGTTTGACTGATCGAGGCGGCGGATATGTCCGGATCGGTCTCATGCAAGACAATGCCATCGGAGGTGCGTGGGCCAAACCACATGCCTTCCATTCCGTAGCTCGGAGCGATGGGCCAAAACCCTGCCTGGCGGATAAAATCCAATATGTCCCACAACAGGTTGGCCTGGACGATCTTGCCATCCTTGATCTCATAGACCTCGCCGTAACGCAGATGGATCGATTGGCCGTGAGCGGGAATGGTCAGCCAGTCGTTCTTGAACGTGCCGCAATAGTGACCGACAGCTGCAATGTACTGACGATCTTCATACTGGCCACCGACAAAAACCAGATCCCGGCGTTCAAGATCAGGCAGGGCGGTCTTGAGTGGCGCATAGATTTTGGCTGCCGCCTCGGCCGTGCCGACCATCTCGTTGATAGGGTGCGCGACACGCCAGAGAGCCCCTTGATCGGCAATTTCAGATAGTTTGTGTTGAAATTCGCCAACAGCCGAGTCGGTGAGAATGGACAACTCGTTGTAGAATCTACGCTTTGTACTGAGCACTGAACTCCCCTTGAAATAATCTACCTATTCGATCTTGCATACGTATTCAAAAAATGCCAGTCTTATTTTTTAACTGTGATGAGCAGGCTGAAATCCGTCTTCACATGGCGGTGAAACAAGGGAGAGTTTCATGTATCAATTCAAAAAAGCACTACTGACGAGCGCATTTCTGCTAGGCGGATCTGTGGCTGCATTTGCAGCCTCTTGCGGCGTCGATAGTGGACGCGTCAACATCGTGGGCAACGAGTTCCCTGCGATCCAAACAGTGGCAGCTAATGCAGCTAAATGTGAAGGCTTGGATGTCAAAGCAAATTTGACAGCCGATCACCAGAAGATCAATTTGGCCGGTATGCAGGGCGACCCTGCGGAATACACAACAGCAATCATCGCCAATTCTTCAATTGTTGCTTTGATGAATGGTGATGTGATCCGCCCGCTTGACGATCTTGTTGCCAAGCATGGTCAGGATATTCCAAAGAATCAGCTAATCACCATTGATGGCAAGGTCATGGCTGTCGCATTTATGGCGAACGCTCAGCACCTGGTCTACCGCAAAGATATTCTCGAAGAACTGGATATTGCAGTGCCAACTTCATATGAGGAAGTTTTGGCAGCGGCCGAAAAAATTCGCGCTTCCGGGAAGCTGCAAAATCCCGTGGGTGGTGCCTACAAGACAGGCTGGAACCTCGCGCAGGAATTCGTCAACATGTATCTGGGGGCCGGTGGTGAATTCTACAAACCGGGCACAGCGGAAGTAGCCGTCAACAACGAGAAGGGCGTTGAGGCGCTCGAAATGATGAAGGCGCTTTCCGAATACATGAACCCTGACTTTCTGACCCATGATTCAAACCTGACTTCTGACGAGTGGGAAGCTGGTAATGTTGCGCTCATGAATATGTGGGGATCCCGCACAGGTCGCCTGATGGACGATGAAGGCGCTGAGCCTGTGGTCTATGAAAACACCACGGTTGGTGGTCCTTTGACTGTTGGAGACAGCGGCAAACGCGCAACAACCTTGTGGTGGGATGGTTGGACCGTGGCCAAGAACATTTCTGATGAAGATGCTGAAGCCACTTTTGTTGCGATGAAAAATGGTATCAGCCCATCCATTCTCGATGATGAGACCATGGGCCAGGCCGTTTGGATGATCGATGGTTACCAGCCAGCGCCAGTGAACCAGGGCGTGTTTGACACCATTGCGGCAGGTGCTGCGCCTTATCCGATGCTGCCTTATCATGGCTTGTTGCACACAGCGATTGGAGACAATATTTCCGACTTCCTGCAAGGTAAGGAAAGTGCTGAACAGGCTCTCAGCGATATTGAGGCTGCTTACACAGCCTCCGCGACAGAAAAAGGCTTCCTGAAATAGGTAAGCGATTTATCGGAGGCTGAACCGGCCTCCGAACCTTTTTTCAAAACGAAAGTTGGTGCCATGAAACACAAGACCTTTTTCTGGTTCATGATACCGTCCCTATTGGCAATGCTGCTGTTCATAGCAATGCCAATCGTTTCGGTATTGATCCAATCCGTCTATGCGCCACATGAGCAAGTCATCGTTGAGGTCGAGAATTGTGGCCCCTTTGGCTGCGAGACTTCAACGGCTGTTGACCAGGATGCTACCCGCGAACTGCGCGAAGCAGAGCCGCTCGGGCGGTTTGTTGGCAATGATATTTATACTGATCGAAATCATCTGGCGACAAGCCAAGTCGGTGCTGCGTGGTCTTCTTCGACGGGTATTGGTGACTTCATTTCAAAGCTTTTGAACTTGCCGTTTTATGGCGCGTTGCTTTTCACGCTCACCTATACTGCCGTTGTGACACCCATGGCCCTTTTGTTTGGATTTGTGATTGCCCTGGCGGTCAACACTTTGCCCAAATTGCTCAAGGGGCCAATGATCTTCTTCTCATTGTTGCCGATGATCGTTACGCCGCTGATTGGTGCGCTTATTCTTTTCTGGATGATTGATGCGCGCGGCGTATTGGGTTCGTTCATTCAATGGATCGCAAATGATCCCGACCTGTCGCTTAAGGCTTCAACGCCGCTGACCTGGGCGATGTTGATGGTCTACGGCATCTGGAGTTCGGCGCCATTTGCCTTCGTTGTCTATTATGCCGGGTTGCAAACGGTGCCAGACGATACGCTTGAGTCAGCCATGATTGATGGCGCAACACCCTTTGAACGTATCCGTTATGTTGTGCTGCCGCATCTGCTGCCGCTGACGACATTCATGGCGCTGATCAAAATCATGGATAATTTCCGCGTATTTGAACCGATCGTCAGCTTTAATGCGGCAGCTCATGCACAATCATTATCCTACTTCATATTCAATGATCTTGGGGGTGAGACTCAGCTATTGTCTTCTTCCGCCGCCACTTCGGTACTAACCATCATTGGTGTTTCCATCCTGTTATCCCCGGTGCTTGTTCGCACTTGGCGTGATTACGGCAAGTCTTAGGAGGGCGATATGGCTGTTGTTCAAAACAAGAAATACTCGTTCGCACTAATGCTGACCTGGGCCTTTCTGGTTGTGTGGTTGTTGGTCGCTGCCTTTCCATTTTTGTGGACCCTTTGGGGTTCTTTCAAAGTCGAGGGCGATTTCTTTTCCAAGGCGGATTGGGCCCGCGCACTGACCGGTGAACTCACACAGGTTGAGACCGGTGGCGTGTTTACTGGTGCGGGTTATGAAGGTGCCTGGATCAAGGAAGAATTCTGGAAAGCTGCGCTCAACACACTGATAATGTCAGTGTGTGTGGTGACCGTTTCTCTCACTTTGGGAACGCTTGGCGGCTATGCATTGTCACGCTCTACATATCGCTATGCATTCTGGTTATTGCTCATTGCGCTGATATTCCGCGCCATGCCGCCCATTACATTGGTGTCTGGGTACCTGTTGCCGTTCTATGAATGGAACCTCTGGGGACATCTGCCCACGGCGATCATCGTGTTGGTGGCGATCAACCAGCCGTTCACACTTTGGATGCTGACATCATTCTTCAAAAACATTCCCAAGGACTTGGACGAAAGTGCGATGGTCGATGGCTGTACGCCATTCCAGGCATTTCGCCATGTGATCATACCGGTCATGTGGCCGGGTGTGATCACAACTGGCCTGTTCTCGTTCCTGCTCGCCTACAATGACTTTGCGGTGACAGCGATGCTGTTGTCCAAAGAGAACCAGACGATGGTTCCCAAGATCGCAAGCTTTTTGGGCACAACACAAACCAAAGGCAATGTCATGTTTGCGGTTTCCTCGGTGGTATCGGTGACGGCTCCACTCTTTGTCTTAGTTCTATTCTTCCAGCGCCAGATCGTTTCAGGTCTGACTGCCGGTGCGGTGAAAGGTTAATCTGATGGCCAGTATTACACTTAAAAATCTGACCAAACGTTGGGGCAGCTTTGTCGGCGTCCAGTCATTCGACTTAGAAATTGCCGACAGGGAATTTCTCGTCCTCCTGGGGCCATCTGGCTGCGGAAAAACCACAACAATGCGGATGGTCGCCGGCCTTGAAGAGGTAACTGAGGGCGAAATATGGATCGGTGACCGCATGGTCAACCAGCTGGAGCCAAAGGATCGCGATATTGCAATGGTGTTCCAGTCATATGGCCTGTATCCAAATATGACGGTCTACGAGAATATTCGCTTTCCGTTGAAAATTCGCGGTGTTCCAAAGGAAGAGCATCATGACCGTGTAATGCGTGCCAGCGGCATGGTGGAACTTGATGACTTTTTGCACCGCAGACCGAAAGCGCTTTCTGGCGGCCAGCGGCAGCGCGTTGCCCTGGCACGGGCAATTGTACGCGAGCCCACCGTGTTCTTGATGGATGAACCTCTTTCCAATTTGGACGCAAAGTTGCGCGTTTCGACGCGCGCTCAAATCAAAAACTTGCAGCATGAATTGGCAACAACCACCATTTATGTGACCCATGACCAGATCGAAGCGATGACACTCGCCGACCGGGTTGTGGTCATGGAGAAGGGCATTGTGCAGCAAGTTGGCACACCCAAGGAAATCTACAACAGACCAGCCAATCTGTTTGTGGCCAGCTTCATGGGAACGCCAGCGATGAACCTGGTTGAGGGTGAATTGAAAGGTGGTGTTTTCACTGCCGAGAATGTTAATATCAAGGGCCTGAGCAAGAAGCATGAGGGGCCTGTCACCTTGGGTTTCCGTGCGGAGGATGCCAGTCTGACCGAAGGTCGACAGAAGGGCCAGATTTCAGCGCCCATCTACTCGTTCGAGTTGCTGGGTGAAGCATCCATGGTGACTGTCAAAACGGGCAATGGCATGTCTTCGGTGAAGGCGGACAAGGATTTTGCATCGGAAATCGGTGACAAAGTCTCGATCAACGTACCGGCATCGATTTGCCATTTGTTTGATACAAGCACCGGAGCGCGGTTCGATGACACCTGAAGAGCACGCCAAGCTGAGCGCTGAGAGCTTGGCCGTGATCAGAGCTATGGAAGATGCATTGGTAGCCGGTTCCAACAGCATGCAGGATCATTTTAGCGATGATTTTCGCTGGATCGGCAATTACGGTTCTGGCGTCAAAAATGGCTTGGCCGAATTTCGCCGTAATTGGCAGTTGCCGCTCCGTGCAGCCTTTACAGACCGCGACTACAAGACCGACCGGTTTCTTGCCGACGGGGTCAATGTGTCGTGCTTCGGTCATATCGAAGCAACACATTCGGGCACATTTATGGGCATTGAGGCCACGGGCAAACGCGTCACAATTCCGTATATGGATTTTTGGGAAGTGCGTGACGGCAAGATTGCAGACAATTGGGTGTCAGTCGACCTGGCGTCGGTGCTGGCTCAGTTGGGAAAAGACATATTTGACGGCGAAGGCTGGGAAGCTTTTGACCGCAACGAGAAGGAGCCGCCACAACCATGACCGTTAGCTATCTCAAACACGGTAAACCCGCTGACGAGCGCAGCCAGGACGACAGTCAGGTCCGCCAGGTTGTCGAGAAAACGCTGGCTGATATTGAAGCCGGCGGAGATGCGGCTGTGCGCGCGTTGTCCGAGAAGTTTGATAAATACTCGCCACCCTCATTCCGCCTTTCCGCTTCAGAAATCGAAGCGCTGATGAACCGGGTTTCAGATCGTGACATGGAGGACCTGAAATTTGCGCACAACCAAGTTCGCGGTTTTGCCGAGGCGCAGCGGGCGTCGATGACCGACATAGAAGTCGAGACTTTGCCGGGTGTCGTTCTGGGCCACAAGAATATTCCGGTTCAGTCGGTTGGTTGCTACGTACCAGCAGGCAAGTTTCCGATGGTGGCATCAGCGCACATGTCGGTCCTGACCGCATCGGTTGCGGGCGTGCCGCGCATTGCAGCTGCGACGCCGCCGTTTCAGGGAGAGCCCAATCCCGCTGTGATTGCTGCCATGCAATTGGGCGGAGCGCATGAGATCTACGTACTGGGCGGCATTCAGGCCATTGGCGCGATGGCGCTGGGTACGGAGACCATTGATCCCGTGCACATGCTGGTTGGTCCGGGCAATGCGTTTGTGGCCGAAGCCAAACGTCAGCTTTATGGCCGTGTCGGCATCGATCTCTTTGCCGGCCCGACGGAGACAATGGTGATCGCAGACGAAACAGTCGATGCCGAATTGTGTGCCACGGACCTGCTGGGTCAGGCCGAGCACGGTTATAATTCACCGGCGGTGCTGCTGACCAACTCCGAAAAACTGGCCAAGGACACGCTGGCGGAAATCGAACGACTGCTGGAGATATTGCCAACGGCGGAAACTGCACGCACGAGCTGGCAGGATTACGGCGAGGTCATTGTTTGTGACACCTATGAAGAAATGCTGGATGTCGCCAATGACATTGCGTCAGAACACGTACAGGTCATGACCGATCGCGATGACTGGTTCCTCGAGAACATGCATTCTTACGGCGCGCTGTTTTTGGGACCGCGAACCAATGTTGCCAATGGCGACAAGGTGATTGGCACCAACCATACATTGCCAACCAAAAAGGCGGGTCGCTATACCGGCGGGCTTTGGGTCGGCAAATTCCTCAAAACCCATTCCTATCAGAAAGTGCTGACCGACGAAGCTGCAGCGAAGATTGGCGAGTATGGCTCACGGCTTTGCATGCTAGAGGGCTTCGTCGGCCATGCAGAGCAATGCAATATTCGCGTCCGTCGCTACGGTGGACGCAACGTGCCCTATGGGGAACGAGCCGAACCACTTAAAGCGGCCGAGTAAGGACATCTCACATGCCATTGAAGGGCTTTTCGCAACGCTGGAACGATTTTCCCGACTTTATCCTGGGATGCACCAAGGACATTTGGGAAGATCGCGG
>JAHEJF010000560.1 GCA_024639025.1 Ahrensia sp.
CGGACGCGAACTGCCAGCAGATTTCAGGCCCCGTGGTGCGAGTGAAGTCAGACGCGCTGGTCTGGCTTTCATCAAAATGCGCGAAAGGATTGAGAAACAGATCGAACAGCGCACCGAAATGCTGACCGGCGTCAGCCATGATCTGCGCACCATTTTAACGCGCTTCAAACTCCAGCTCGCACTTTCCGTTCCCAGCAAGGAAATCAACGCACTGGAAAAGGACATCGACGATATGCAGTCCATGATCGAGGGTTATATGGACTTTGCAAAGAGCGATCTGGATGAAGAAACCGGAGAGCTTGATCTTCAGGATATGCTCGATGAATTCGAAAAAGAAGCAAAGCTGCGCAATAAAAGCCTGAGAACGCGGATGTTGGGGCGCAGCGACATTGTGGTCCGTCCGGTCGCCTTTAGCCGCCTGTTGACCAATCTTGTCTCAAATGCCTTCCGCTATGCTTCAGAAGTAGAAGTTATGGCTAAAAACTCAAAGGGTTGGCTGGTATTGACCATTGATGACGACGGACCGGGTATTCCGGAAGATCTGCGCGAAGATGTGTTCAAACCGTTCTACCGGCTTGATGAGGCGCGCAATCTTGATGAATCGGGCACCGGGCTGGGTCTGGCCATCGCCCGGGATATTGCGCGTAAACATGGTGGCGAAATCAGGTTGGGTGACAGTCCGCTTGGCGGGTTGCAGGTCCGATTGAGATTGCCGGTTTGAACCCTACATCAACCGGTGCCCATTGGGCACATTGATGTCCGTTGCAGCCAGTACAATGTCGCCATTGTCATCCTCAAAACCAAGTGTCAAAACCTCCGACATCATCGGGCCGATTTGTCGCGGTGGGAAGTTGACCACAGCCATGATTTGCCGGCCGATCAAGGCGTCAGGTTGATAATGTTTGGTAATCTGGGCCGAGCACTTTTTGACACCGATCTCATCACCGAAATCGATCCGCAGCTTGATGGCCGGTTTGCGCGCTTCGGCAAAGGGCTCGGCTTCAATAATCGTGCCGCTGCGGATATCGACTTTCAGAAAATCATCAAAAGAGATCTGGCCTGGCATAATCAGGCTTCGCCCTGGGTTTCGAACATTGCGTGATCGACCGCTTCACGCGCTGTTGCGCCTGACCAGACGACCGTCTGGAAGGCCTGGAAGTAGCTTTCGCAGGCTTCGACCGCGTTGGTCATCAACATTTCGACCTGGCTTTCCGTGGGCTCGGCACCACCCGACAGGAGCATGGCATGCCTGAACATGATGGCCCCTTCCTTCTCCCAGAAGTCAAAATGGCCAATAAGCAATTGTTCATTGATCAACGACAGAAGCTTAAGCAATTCGGTGGAGCGAGCCTTGGAAACCGTGATGTCAAATGCGCAGGCAAAGTGCAGAGATTCAAACTCGGGCATCCAGGCAAAGGAAACGTGATAGTTGGTCCAGTGTCCGGCGACCGCGACGGCAATTTCATCGTCTCCAGTGCGCTCGAAGTTCCAGGCAAGGCTGTGGGCGACATGTTCGATAATATCTACCGGGTGGGCATATCGTTCAACGTCATAATCCAGAAGGCTCATCATTTCCTGCATCAAATTAGCTGGTTCTGATTCAAAACGATCGCCTGATGCCCAAAAGGGCAACAAGGCGACACGTCACGAATCACTCAATAAATTCAGCATATTGATACGACTCGCAGTTGAAAGCCCTATCGAGTCCGGCAGCGAATATGAGCTGTGGATTGCACAGCTTTCTTGGATTCAAGCTTGGCGCTAAGCGACTCTGCGAAAAGCATTTTTTCCAAACTGTACACAGGTCAAAAAATCCGCCAGAAAAGTGTGAATAATTTGCGTCGGCCATGCGGGCAGACCCATCGTTCACTTTTTGGACTCGAGTTTTTTGATCCGTGCTTCCAAATCAGCGATCTTGGCTTCCAGAGCTTCGTTTTCATCGCGCGCCTTGGCAGCCATTTCCTTAATGGCATCAAACTCTTCGCGCTGCACCAGATCCATTGATGAAAGAAACTTTTCAGTCTGCGCCTGGAACGCTGTTTCAGCCTCCTTCTTGATGCCTTGCGCCGCACCTGCGGCGTCCGTCATCAATTTGGCAAAATCATCAAAAATCTTGTTGGGACCGTCGGACATGGCGTGTTTCCTTCCTGTCCTTCTTA
>JAHEJF010000561.1 GCA_024639025.1 Ahrensia sp.
CGGATCGGCGGAGTACGCTTCCAGCAAACCATTTTGGATGATGACCGATAGACCAAATGTAACCAATAGCGGGGGCAGCAAATCATCGCCGATGGTATGATTGAGAATACCTCGCTGAAGCCCATAGCCAATCAGTGCCATCATCGGCACAACCACCAAGATTGCCGTCAGCGGATCAAGCCCGGTGGTCATGACCACCGACAAGCCGAGATAGGCCGCCAATACGATCAGATCGCCATGGGCAATGTTGACCAGTCGCATGACACCAAAGATGAGCGACAAGCCTGCTGCAAACAATGCGTAAAGACCGCCCAGCATTGTTCCCTGTATAATGGCATTTACCCAATCCATTCTACTCGACCCCAAAATACGCGCGGCTGATTTCTTCGCGGCTGACCGTGGCCGACTGCCCTTCAAGCGAGATGCGACCTTCTTGCAGGCAATAGACGCGCGATGACACCGAAAGCGCCTTGGAAATGTCCTGTTCGACGATCACTGCGCTCATGCCACCACCAACAATGCCAGGCAACGCGTCATAGATTGTCTTGATGATTACCGGTGCGAGCCCCAGGCTGATCTCGTCAAACAGGATCAGTTCTGGGTTGGACATCAGGGCGCGACCAATGGCAACCATCTGCTGTTGACCGCCGGAAAGAGAAGTCGAAGCAACATGGCGGCGCTCATGCAAAATCGGAAACAGGTCAAATACCTTCTCCAAGCTCCATGGTCCTTGACGTCCAACTTGTCCGCCAATCATCAGATTTTCCTGAACCGACAAGGAGGGAAATAATTGACGTCCTTCGGGCACCATGGCGATGCCAAGCTTTGCAACCTGGTCCGGTTTCATAGAACCAATGTTCTTGCCTCGATAGCTTATCTGTTCCGGCCCGTTTATGAGTAGTCCGGCGATCGAGCGCATCAACGTGGTTTTGCCCGCGCCATTGGCGCCAATTATCGACAGGACTTCGCCCTCATCGACATGCAGTGTCAAATCATACAGAGCCTGGAAATCTTTGTAGAAAGCGTTCAGGCCGACGATCTTCAAGATGGGATCAGGCATCGGCTTCAATTCCCAAATAGATTTCCTGCACTTGTTTGCTGGCCATCACCTGCTTGGGCTCTCCTTCGGCGATTTGTTTGCCGAAATCGATCACGATCAGTCGCTCAACAACCGCCAGGAGCGCATGAACGACATGTTCGATCCAGATAATGGTAGTGCCGCGTGCGTGGATATCTTTGATGGATTGAACCAAGGAAGTGCATTCTGCTTCGGTCAGCCCTCCCGCGATCTCATCAAGCAGCAGCAATTTTGGTTTCGCGCAAAGCGCGCGGGTAAGTTCAAGTCGTTTTCGTTCCAGCAGCGTTAATCCGCCAGCCAATATGTTGGCGCGTTTCAGCAATCCAGTTTGATCCAGCACATCGAGGCAATGTTGCTCGGCTTCATGGCCCTTCATGTCGCCTGCCTGCGTTGCAGCGACCATTGCGTTTTCAAAAACGCTCATACCGCCAAAAGGTTGTGGAACTTGAAAGCTGCGTGCCAGACCAGCACGGCAGCGGCGCGCTGCATTGAGACTGGTAATGTCGTTTCCGTCGAAATGGATTGCACCCGAGTCAGCCGGTAAGACGCCGGTGATCAAATTGAACATCGAAGTCTTACCTGCGCCATTCGGGCCGATCACACCCAGTGCTTCGCCCTTTGGTACTTCAAAGCTGAGACTGTCAGCGACAGTCACAGCACCAAAGGCCTTGTTGACAGAATCCAACTTCAGGATGGCGTTCATGGTCGCCACCCTGTGTGAGTGGATTGGTACTTGGTGATACCCAACAGATTATCCAATCATCTGCAGTTCGCCAGTGAGCGGAATTTCGGGCGCTGCACTGTTTGCGACAATTTTGAGATCCAGGGTGTCACCATCTTTCTGCCATTGGCCGCTGACCAACGGAGTCTTTGTGACATTGTTGATCGGTCCCTTTGACCAGTCGACTTCGCCAACAATCGTGTTCAGGCTGGTTGTCTTGATGGCTTCAACAATGGATTCAGGATCTTGAAGGTCTGCGGCACGCTTGACCACATCTGCAGCCACTTCAAACAGGGCGTGCTTGAAGCCGATTGGTTGTGTCCATGGGCGGCCGGTTTCTGCAGTGTACCCATCTGCCA
>JAHEJF010000562.1 GCA_024639025.1 Ahrensia sp.
CTTGTGCGGCGCACAAGAATTTTACTTGTCAAGCGGTCCGATTCTGGTCTTTATGACAGAACAATGAATCGGGCACTATTCGTGCGGGCGACGGGATAACGCGATCAATGATCGGTGTAGTTTTGGTATCTCACAGCACGCTTTCGGCCGCATTTAAAAATGCGGTGGAACACGTCGTGGGGGCACAGTCACAATTTGTCGGCATTTGCATCGAAGCCGACGATGACATGGAGCAACGACGCAATGACATCATTGCGGCCGTCGCTGCGGCGGACAGCGGTGAAGGTGTTGTGGTTGTCACTGATATGTTTGGCGGCACGCCGTCCAACCTTGCCATCTCGCTGATGCGGCCTGGCAAGGTGGAGATTCTGGCTGGCATGAATTTGCCCATGCTGATCAAGCTTGCAAAAGCGCGCGAAACGCAGACCATGCAACAGGTTCTGTTGTTGTCGGCCGAAGCCGGCAGAAAGTATATCAACATCGCCAGTCAGGTGCTGGCTGCTGATCCTTGATGAATAATGGCTGAGCCGATCTCCAAAAACCTCAAGATTCAAAACAAGAAGGGTCTGCACGCCCGTGCGTCCGCTCGATTTGTCCAGACCGTTGAAGGTTTCGATGTTTCAGTGACAGTTAGCAAGGACGGCATGAACGTCGGTGGCACATCGATTATGGGCTTGATGATGCTTGCTGCATCGCAAGGCTGCACCATTGCCGTTTCAGCCAAGGGCGCCGATGCCGAAGCAGCCATGGGTGCGATCGAGGCGCTTGTTGAGGACAAGTTCGGCGAAGGCGAATAGGGGCCAATAGAGCGCTTCAGTCTTGGGCTGAAACGCTGGCGCGGATCTGGGCATTGAAAATATTGGATAGATCCAGATGCCGCGATTCCATCAAAGGTTGACAGAGTCCAGACATCTCACATAGCCACATAAACATTTCTTTATATGTGCATTGCGTCGAACTGCGCTCTCTGGTAGGAAGCGCGCAAATTATACATCAACCACTCAATTCACCGGAGCGCCTCCATGGCCGAGAACGATTACATCGTCAAAGACATAAGCCTTGCGGATTTTGGCCGTAAAGAAATCGACATTGCTGAAACTGAAATGCCAGGCCTTATGGCGCTGCGCGAAGAATTTGGCAGCAGCAAGCCGCTGAAAGGCGCGCGCATTGCAGGCTCATTGCACATGACCATTCAAACAGCGGTGCTGATCGAAACACTCAAATATCTGGGTGCTGATGTGCGTTGGGCGTCATGCAATATTTTTTCCACGCAGGATCATGCAGCAGCAGCCATTGCCGCAGGCGGCACCCCTGTATTCGCCACGAAGGGCGAAACATTGGAAGAATATTGGGACTATGCCGATCGCATTTTCTTCTTTGGCGGTCCTGATGGCACCTGCAATATGATTCTGGATGATGGCGGCGATGCGACCATGTACATCCTGATCGGCGCCCGCGTCGAGGCAGGCGAGACATCGCTGATAGAAACGCCGCAATCTGAAGAGGAAGAATATCTCTTCGCCCAAATCAAGAAGCGGCTGGCAGCATCACCTGGATGGTTCACCAAGCAGCGCGATGCCATCAAAGGTGTCTCTGAAGAAACCACGACGGGCGTGCATCGCCTGTACGAACTCGTTCAAAAAGGCTTGCTGCCATTTCCGGCCATCAATGTGAACGATTCGGTGACCAAGTCGAAGTTCGACAACAAATATGGCTGTAAGGAATCGCTGGTCGATGGCATTCGCCGTGCAACCGACACCATGATGGCTGGCAAGACGGCCGTGGTGTGTGGATACGGCGATGTGGGCAAGGGTTCGGCGGCCTCGCTTCGCGGCGCTGGCGCCCGGGTCAAGGTCACGGAGATCGATCCGATCTGTGCACTTCAGGCGGCGATGGACGGCTTCGAGGTCACCACGCTGGAAGACAGCGTTGCTGATTCTGACATCTTCATCACCACGACCGGCAACAAGGACATCATTCGCATCGAACATATGCGCGAAATGAAGGACATGGCGATTGTCGGCAATATTGGTCATTTCGACAATGAAATTCAGGTCGCAAATCTGCGCAATCTCAAATGCACCAACATCAAGGACCAGGTGGACATGTATGAGATGCCCAGCGGCAACCGCATGATCCTGTTGTCTCAGGGCCGC
>JAHEJF010000563.1 GCA_024639025.1 Ahrensia sp.
TGCTTTCAGAAAACGCTGATGTGTACAAGGATGCCGCGGTTCAAGGCATCAGGGATTTGCTCAATGTTGCCAAAGGCTCCGCTGCACCCAGTGATCAAATCGGAACTGTGCGGATGGGCACGACCGTCGCAACCAACGCGCTACTCGAGCGCAAGGGCGACCGGACTTTGCTGCTTATTACCAAGGGGTTTGCCGATGCGCTTCGCATTGCTTACCAAGCGCGGCCGGATATTTTTGCCAAGGAGATCATTCTGCCCGACCAGCTTTATGAGCGCGTGATCGAGATCGATGAGCGGGTTCTGGCAGATGGCACGGTCGAGCTGCCTATCGATCTGTCTAGTCAGGAAAAGCCCATCAATTCGGCCAAGATTGATGGCATTGATGCAGTGGCGATCGCTTTCATGCATGCCTGGGCATATCCTGAGCATGAACGGATCGCAGAACAAGCCGTCCGTGCAATCGGGTTCTCGCAGATATCGGTCAGCCATGCTGTCTCTCCGCTGGCGAAATTGGTCGGTCGGGGCGACACGACAATTGTTGACGCTTATCTTTCCCCCATTTTGCGCCGCTATGTGGATCAGGTCGCTGGCGAACTGGGAATCACACATGGTGGAGAAGGCCCTCGCCTGCAATTCATGATGTCATCGGGCGGATTGACTGCAGCTGAGCGGTTTCAAGGTAAAGATGCGATCCTGTCAGGGCCCGCTGGCGGTGTCGTCGGCATGGTGGAAACCGGTGCCGCGGAAGCGTTTGATCATGTGATCGGCTTTGATATGGGCGGCACCTCCACAGATGTGGCGCATTATGCCGGAGTTTATGAACGGGCATTTGATACCGAAGTGGCTGGTGTCCGTATCCGGGCACCGATGATGCGAATCCACACGGTCGCGGCCGGAGGCGGTTCCATTTTGAAATATGAGGACGGGCGTTTTCAGGTCGGGCCCGAGTCTGCAGGTGCCAATCCAGGCCCTGCCTTTTATGGCCGTGGCGGACCATTGACGGTGACTGACGCCAATGTGATGACTGGCAAACTCAATCCCGATTTCTTTCCGAGCATTTTTGGCCCCAATCGCGATCAAAAAGCTGACGCTGACATCGTACGACAGAAATTCTCGGTGCTTGCAGATGAAATTGGCAAAACACCAGCAGAAATTGCAGAAGGATTTCTGACCATCGCGGTTGAGAACATGGCCAATGCCATCAAGAAGATATCGGTGCAACGCGGCTACGATGTCACCTCCTATGTGCTCAACTGCTTTGGTGGTTCAGGTGGTCAACACGCCTGTCTTGTGGCCGATGCGCTTGGCATGAGTTCGGTGCTCATTCATCCGCTTTCGGGCTTGTTGTCTGCCTATGGCATCGGCTTGTCCAAAACCTATGCCGCTCGCCAACATGCGTTGGTCAAGGAAATGAGCAACGCCAACCTGGGTGAAATGACGAGTCTTTTGAATCGTTTGGCTGGCGATGTTGAAGCGGAACTGGAGCAGCAAGGTGTCACCAGAAACGCTATCGAGATCAGCCAGTTTTTGCATATCCGCTACGACGGCACAGACACCACGATTGAAGTAGCATTTGATGGAAGCAATCTGGATGCCGCCCGTCGCGGGTTCGAAACAGCGCACAAAGCCCAGTTTGGCTTTATATCGGCTGGCCGAACGATGATCGTAGAGGCAGTCGGCATCGAAGGGGTGGAGACAAGCAATCGGTTGAATGCCCAAACGGGTATTCCTGCGGACAAATTTGTTGCCGAACCGACCACAAGCTCCAAGGTTTGGTCTGAGGGCGCTTGGCACGACGTGGGTGTGTATCTTCGCGACCCGACAGATCCATCACGCAATCAACTTGAGATCGGCGCATTGATCGACGGGCCGGCTATTATCACCGAACCCAACCAGACAATCATTGTCGAAAAGGGCTGGCAGGCGGAAATCACGCCGCTCGACAATATCGTCATGCGTCGAATTGCGGCCAAGGCACGCGTTGCAGCGGTTGGAACACATGCTGATCCGGTCATGCTGGAGGTCTTCAATAATCTGTTCATGTCGATTGCAGAGCAAATGGGTGTGACGCTGCAAAACACAGCGTCTTCGGTCAATATCAAGGAAAGGCTCGACTTTTCCTGTGCAGTGTTTGATGCCACCGGCGCGCTGGTCG
>JAHEJF010000564.1 GCA_024639025.1 Ahrensia sp.
GGATGAATTGATTGCCCAGCGGATGAAGACGATTTCCGAACGGGCAACAGCGCACGGGCGTATCATCGATTACGGTTTGCGTGTGCACATGATCGTTCGCGACACGGAACAGGAAGCCTATGAACATGCAGACGAATTGGTGAGCCAACTCGATGACGAATTCGGCAAGGAAATCCGCGAACGCGCACTCGATGCAAAGAACTATGGCGTCGCACCGCATGCCGCCAACCGCAACCGGGCTGGCGAATTTGGTTTCATTGAGCCCAGTTTGTGGGCTGGCGTTGGTCGTGCGCGCTCTGGCTGTGGTGCCGCGCTGGTCGGTTCCGTTGATCAGGTGTTGAGCAAAATTGAAGCTATCAGAAGATGGTCATTCGTGCCCTGTTTTTTTCATGCTACCCGCATTTGCAGGATTGCGAGATCTTTGGTACCAAGGTACTGCCTCAACTCAAGACATGTTCAATGCCCGAAGTCTATGGACGTGTGCCCAATGATACACCGGCAACGCCCTTGGGCGTCGGAGCGCGTCGCTAATGCAGATGATCGATTTCAATAACGGCGTTCCGCCCATGAGCCGTCTCGTTTATGGCGTTTGGCGCTTGGGCGATGATGCCGATACCTCGGCGGAGCACATAGTCCACAAGGTCGAAGTTTGCCTGGATCAAGGCGTCACCACCTTTGACCATGCTGATATTTATGGCGGCTATAGCTGCGAGAAACTGTTTGGCGATGCATTGAAAGGCCGAGATGATCTGAAGTCCAAGATGCAGATCATCACCAAATGCGATATCATGCTGACCAGTGAGCCTTATCCTGAACGGCGCGTAAAATACTACGATACGTCTGCTGCTCACATCAACCAGTCGGTCGAAAACTCGCTGAGCAATATTGGTGTCGATGTGATCGACATGCTCCTCATCCATCGCCCCGATCCGTTCATGGATCATCATGAGACAGGCGCAGCTCTTGATGCGTTGATCGATGCAGGCAAGGTACGCGGCATCGGCGTGTCCAACTTCATGCCTTTTGACATTGATCTGCTTCAATCGGCCATGAAACATCCGATTTTGACCAATCAGATCGAAATCAGCGTCTTGGAACATGCGCCCTTCACCAACGGACAAGTAGCAAAGGCGCAGCAGGCCGGAATGCCACTGATGGCCTGGTCTGCTCTGGCCGGCGGGCGTTTGTTTGATCCAAACGATGCGGCGGCGCAGCGCCTGATGCCGCGCCTCAAAGAAATTGCCAGCGATCATGGTGTCGGCGCCGATGCCGTTGCAATCGCATGGCTGCTTGCGCATCCGGCAAATATCATGCCGGTTGTGGGCACCAACAATATTGAACGCATAGCCAAGGCTTCCGATGCGCTCAAAGTGAATATTAACCGCGAAACATGGTTCGAACTTTGGACCCTCGCCGAAGGCAACGAAGTCCCTTGAAGGAAATATCTCTCATGAATGCCGATGCAAATCTAAATCTCGATGCACTTAACAAGCAGGCTTTGAAGAACGCAATGGGCTGTTTTGCAACCGGAGTGACCGTTGTGACCACCAACGTCGACGGACAGGACTTTGGCATGACGTGTAACTCTTTCAACACTGTGTCGCTTGATCCGGCCATGGTGCTTTGGTCTATCCGTCGGGCGTCGACAAATTTCGACATTTATACGAGAGCCAAGGGCTACACGGTCAATATTCTCGCAGCCTCGCAACAGGAAGATGCCATGCGCTTTGCAAAAGGCACACAGGAAGAGCGCTTTGATGGTGTTGATTTGCGCCGCTTGCAGTCTGGTCGACTGAACCTGGTTGGCGCAACCGCGTGGTTTGACTGTGAGATGCACAATGTCGTTGAAGCAGGCGACCATGACATACTGATCGGCCGCGTTTTGAGCTTTGCATCTAATGGCGCGGCGCCGCTCGGTTATCTGAATGGTAAATTCGTCGATTTGGCCTAAACAGGTTTAGCGCTTTATTGAAACGCTGGCGCGCTTGTCTTCGGCCAATTGCCACAGCGAGTGTACGATCAGCGCGATTACCAATACAACACCTGCGATGAACGCGGTGCGGGTTGGTATTTCTGCAAATATCATCCAGACCCACACCGGCGCGAGCACGGTTTCAAGCAGGTAGAACATGCCGACCTCTGCCCCGGTC
>JAHEJF010000565.1 GCA_024639025.1 Ahrensia sp.
CGCCACCCATACTGGATGCGTTGAATGCACGGTTGAATCACGGCATTTTCGGCTACGAGGCCGTTCCCGATGCGCTGTTGCCGGCATTGTGCAACTGGATGAAGCTTCGTCACGACTGGCACATTAACCCTGGCCATATCCTGCGCGCACCAAATGCACTCAACAGCTTGGCCCTTGCGGCCAGCCTGTTTAGTGCAGCGGGTGATGGGATTATTGTACAACCTCCTGTTTTTTTTGATTTCTTTGATGTCATCAAGGAGAACAAGAGAACCATCGTGGAAAACCCTCTCATCCTTGGCAACGGACGATATGAGATGGATCTCGATGGGCTGGAGACGCTTGCTGCCAGCCCGCGGAACAAGATTTTGTTTCTGTGCAATCCGCACAATCCGATCGGGCGGGTCTGGACCCGCGCAGAATTGCAAGCCGTATCCGACATATGTCTTCGCCATGACGTGTTGGTCGTCTCTGACGAGTTGCATGGGGATCTGGTTTTCAGCGGTCACCATTTCGTACCGTTTGCCTCACTGGGGGCCGATGCAACGCAAAACAGCATCACGATCACCTCACCAGCCAAGAGCTTCAATATTGCCGGCTGCTGTTCGGCATTCACGATTATCAGTGACCAAGACAGACGAGAGCGGTTCCAAGCCGAAAACAGCCGATTGACGGTGAACAAGAACAACGCCTTTGCCAACGTCGCCATGTTGGCAGCCTTCCAGAATGGCGCACCCTGGCTGGATGCCGCCATCGGTTACATCGAAAACAATCTTGCGATTGTGCGTGACCAGTTGAAAACAATCGATCAAGTACAAATGATCGAACCGGAGGGCACCTTCCTTTTGTGGCTGGATTTAAGGCCACTCGAACTTGAACCAGATGCCCTGCACAAATTTTTGCGCCACAAAGCGCGCTGGGCAGTCAGCAGGGGCATCTCTTTCGGTCAAAAGGGCGCAGGCTTCGTACGGGTTAATATCGCGTGTAGAAGGGCCATTTTGGAAGCCGCTCTTGTCGATCTGCGCACCGCAATAGCTGGAAATTGAATTCAGAAGCGTGAGAGAGTGCAAAAAATCGGCATTTTTCGGTTGAAATGTGAGTTTAACTCTCTGAAATCAAAGAGTTTTTTCGTTTGCTCGTTGAAAAACACGCAAAATTGGGTTTTTTCTCACCCTTGCTGTGTTTCAATCAACAAACGTGTTCAGCATCCTTATTGGTACGTTCTACTTCAGATAACGCCCACAACCAGGGTTCGAATAGGTGACCGACCCAAAGCTGCGCTTGCTGCTTTTAAAGGTTGTGACCATGCGAACATCGTTCTTGCCCAAATTGCTTTTCACATAATGCGGACAGGCATTCTCCTTCATGGCGGCTTTCAATTTGGAGGACACTCTGGAGTTTATCCTTGAAGCGCCCGATACCGTGAACATAAACTCAATCTTCTTGGCATCTGCACTCACCTTGGTTTCGGAAAGCCTGAAAGACGGGCCCACACCAGAAGGATTGACAAGGGCCGACTTCATCACACGCGCGATCTTGTCCGCTTCTGTTTGAAGGAAGCCTTCTCGCTCTGAGATAGATGCATTCTGATAGTCAAACGGTTTACTGCCCAATGCATCGCCAAGGTCCATACCGCCCAAGACGGCCATGCCAATACCGGCGATCATTATTCCACTGCAGCGATTGCCTTCATCTCATGTTCCCTCCTTTTCTTTGCAGTATGGGTAAGGAGAATTAAGCAGGGGTCATCGCTGTCATGAGCGAGAACTCATCAGCAAGAATCAACCGAACGGGTTCAGCAATTTCCTTTAGGTTTGCTGCCACAAGCCGCTTATGTTCTGAACAGATTCTTCAGAAACTGGCTGACAGATTCACGGTTTGCTGACTCCGAATCAGGACCATCAATCATGTTCGACGCCCACAGTCCGTCTGCCGCCAGGCGCAGCACTCTTGCCATGGCATTATCATCGGTTTCTGCGTGCTCGATCATCCTGTCTTTGAGCCAATCTGCCCACTTCACGGCAAGCTCCGGCTGAACTGCAAACAGCGCAAATAATACGCCTCGGCGTTTGTCATAATCCGGGGCGGTGGGATCGCAGACAACATCAAAATATGCCAGCGAAAACCGCGCCAAAGTGTGCGGGTTGCGAT
>JAHEJF010000566.1 GCA_024639025.1 Ahrensia sp.
GTGAGTTCAAGGAATTCATTGCCAAGGGCAACGTCATGGATTTGGCGGTTGGTGTGATCATTGGAGGTGCATTTGGCACAATTGTGTCGTCATTGACTGACGACATCATTATGCCAATCGTTGGGGCGATTTTTGGTGGCTTGGACTTCGGCGACTACTTTATTGGTTTGAGTGCAAATGTATCAGCAACAAACCTGGATGCCGCCAAGGAGCAAGGTGCAGTGCTTGCTTACGGCAATTTCATAACAGCGGCGGTCAATTTTGTAATTCTTGCCTTTATCATTTTCATGTTGGTGCGTGCGGTCAACAACATGATGAAGAAGCAGGAAGAAGAAGCACCTGCCGAGCCACCGGCGCCTCCGGCCGATGTGGCACTTTTGGAAGAAATTCGTGATTTGTTGAAAAAGTAACGCGAATCTATATGTATTAATGAACTCCCGGCATCAGTGCCGGGAAACCATTTGGCTCCTTTACGCCAAATAAATTGTTTTAGCGTATGTCTGGCAGGTCAGCGCTTGAACAGGATCATAGGTATTATTGTGACGACAGACCTGCCAAATCCCTAGAAAACGGCGTTATCTCGCTTCGGAGCCACTTTTTCGCGCCCGGATGCGGAGCAATCAAGCGCGGCTGATATTAAGTTTCCGATTAGAAAAGCAATTATCGACATCGGCATTTTTTCCTTCGGGGTTAATGCCCTGATGTTGGTTATGCCGCTCTACATGCTCCAGATTTATGATCGGGTTTTGAACTCGGCGAGCATCGATACGCTGGTGTTCTTGTCCATCATCGCAGGGTTTGCCCTGGTCATATTGGGTGCGTTGGAGGCGGTTCGTTCGATGTACGGAACACGCATCGCCAACCGGCTGGATTTCGCCTATTCACGCCCCGCCATGCTGTCGGCCATGAAAAACGCCGGCACCACAGGCAATGAAATGCGTATTGTGCGCGATTTGGCGCAGGTCAGAAACTTTCTGAACAGCAGATTGGCATTTATCGTCTTTGACCTGCCTTTTGCACCTTTGTTCATCGGGGTGCTCTATTTCATCCATCCTTTGTTGTTCTGGATTACTTTGGGCGGTGTCGTTGTCCTGGTATTGCTGGCATTGGCCAATCAGTGGGCCAGTGACAGAGCAGGCCAAAGTGCGAAATCTGCCGATGCTTTGTCGCAAATCAGTGCCCAATCGCTGATGAGAAACGCCGAATCCCTGCGTGCTTTGGGTATGACAGACAATGCACTCCGCGTGTGGGAATCCCATCAGTTGGACAATGTTGGCAGCAGCGATCAGCGTGCGCGCGTTTCCTCGTTCATGACAGGCCTGTCGCGGACCATTCGCATGGGATTGCAAATCACGGTGCTCGGGGTAGGTGCCTATCTTGTACTGAATCAGCAAATGACAGCCGGGATGATCTTCGCCGCCAGCATCATCTCCGGCAAGGGATTACAGCCGATCGACCAAGTGATCGGTTCCTGGCGGCAAATTGTCGACTGCGTTGTTGCTTGGGGCAACATTCGCAAGCAGATCGATTTGAAACAGCCCCAAGTCGTGCACACGGATTTCCCTGCGCCGGCAGGTCGATTGACTGCGGAGAACCTGATCTATTTTCCGCGTAAGACAAAAGGTGCACCTGCAGTTGTCAAAGGCGTCAGCTTCAACATTCCTGCTGGTACGTCACTGGGCGTTTTGGGCAAGAGTGGAGCAGGCAAGTCGACACTGATGCGTTTGCTGGCCGGTGCCATTGAACCAAGCAGCGGTGTGGTCCGCCTCGACAACAACGATTTGAAAAACTGGGATCCGGAAAAACTTGGCCGTCATCTGGGTTATGTCGAGCAGCGTGTGGAACTCTTGCCTGGTACGATTGCGCAAAATATTGCTCGGTTCGACGCGAATGTCGATGATGCTGATGTGATCGCAGCTGCCAATGCAGCCCATATTGCCCGAACCATTGAGGCGCTGCCCGAGAGCTATCAGACAGTCGTCGGCCCGGGTGGCCAGCAATTATCTGGTGGTGAGATGCAGCAAATCGGTTTGGCGCGGGCCTTTTATGGCGATCCACAGATCCTGCTTCTGGACGAACCCAATTCAAACCTTGATCCGGAAGCGCGCACCCAGTTTGACAAGGCCATTATTGCCGCACGCAA
>JAHEJF010000567.1 GCA_024639025.1 Ahrensia sp.
ATTGGCACCGAGCCCACCAAGATCTCCGACATTGAACACGCCATCCAGCGCGTCACCGTCTTGCTTGAGTACCAGTTTGCCATCTGCAACCACCAGCAATTTGGCCCCTGGTTCTACCATGGCATCTTGCACACTGGTTTCAGTGCGTTTTTCAGACAGGCGCTTAAGCGGGTTAGCGGAGAAAGCGGCGCGTGTTGAATGCTCCGGATAGGGTGCGTCAAAAATCGAAAATGACATCAAGGTTCAATCTGTGTTGGTACCGGCGAGAATTCCGTCAGATTAGAGTGGCTGGTCTCTAAATGGAAGCGTTGGTGAGCAGCTCTGTGAAGCGTGCGTTAAAGGCTTCAACCTCTTCTGGTGCATAGGATAAGCGTTCGCCTGCACCCCAAACAGGGCCAGGCCAGGCGGCATCACCCTCATTTCGAGCAATGACATGAATATGCAACTGCCTGACAATATTGCCCAAGGCGCCCACATTGATCTTTGTACATTTCGTCAAATCTTGCAGCATCTCTGAAATTTGAGTGACTTCGAAGGTCAACACCGTTTGATCAAGCGGGGTGAGTTGATGGATTTCGGAAATGTCGGGTCGCCTGGGTACGCAGATAAGCCATGGGAACCGGGAATCATCCATCAGCAACAAACGGCACAGTCCAATATCGCCAATCGTGTGGGTGTCCGCCGACAGGATAGGATCGAGTTGAAATACTGCCATCAATACACGCTAGCAGTTTTTCGCTTTGAATCGAGTCTTGTTCGGTTTGGACTTGCAATTCCGCGCACAAACCCCGATATCAGTCTTGGAAGGTCGGCTGTGGACGAACCACTCGCCAACCGGGTCAGGTCCGGAAGGAAGCAGCCCTAACGATTTCGGTTCGGGTCACTGTGTCGATCTTCCACTTTTCCCAACAACTTGCCAATTGAAGACTCGCAACCACCATCTGTTTTGCGCTAGACCAATGCCATGGCTGACGTCTCGGACAAAAAATCGCCCTATCGGGTTTTAGCGCGCAAGTATCGACCTTCTGATTTCACCGGCCTTATTGGTCAGGAACCGATGGTCCGAACGCTGACCAATGCGTTTGAAACAGGTCGCATTGCCCAGGCGTGGATGCTTACGGGTGTTCGCGGTGTCGGCAAGACCACCACGGCGCGAATATTGGCACGGGCACTCAATTACAAGACCGATAAAATCGACAAACCAAGCATTGATCTGACAGAGCCGGGCGTCGATTGCCAGGCCATCATGGATGGCTCGCATATTGATATCATCGAGATGGATGCGGCCTCCCATACTGGTATTGACGATATCAAACAGATCATTGACGGGGTTCGATATGCACCTGTTTCTGCACGCTATAAAGTCTACATCATTGATGAAATTCACATGCTGTCGGAAAAGGCTTTCAATGCGCTTCTGAAAACGCTGGAAGAGCCGCCGCCGCATGCAAAGTTCATCTTTGCGACTACAGAGATCCGCAAGGTGCCGATAACGGTATTGTCGAGATGCCAACGGTTTGACTTAAGGCGGATTGAAACAGCTCAAATGGTGTCTCACTTGAGTGCCGTTGTTCAGCAGGAAAATGTGGAGGCCGACGCCGAAGCGCTGGGCATGATCGCCCGCGCTGGAGAGGGATCTGTGCGCGATGCTTTGTCTATCCTGGATCAGGCCATTGCACACAGCGCTGGCAAGGTAGAGCCGGAAACTGTTCGCGCCATGCTCGGCCTGGCGGATCGGGCACGCATTGTCGACCTGTTCGAGCACGTCACCTCAGGCCGTGTAAACGAAGCCCTGGCAGAGTTCAGGTCCCAATACGATATCGGTGCTGATCCTTCAGTTATCCTGTCTGACCTCGCCGAATTCACTCATCTGGTGACGCGCCTGCGCTTTGTTCCAGATGCAGCAAAAAACGATCCCTCTCTTTCTCCGGATGAACGAGAAAGGGGCTTGGACTTCTCCAAGAAGATCGCTGTCAGTGCCTTGGCGCGCATCTGGCAGATGTTGCTCAAGGGAATACCTGAAACCCAGACGGCGGGAAGGCCGGTGGCCGCGGCCGAAATGGTGCTGATCCGGCTGGCACATGCTTCAACATTGCCGACTCTGGACGAGGCGTTGAAAAAACTGGATTCAGCGCCT
>JAHEJF010000568.1 GCA_024639025.1 Ahrensia sp.
GCAACCAGGCAAGCATGCGCTGATCATGCACACCATCATGTGGCAATACATGCCTGATGAAGAACAGCAATCCTGCGCAAAAATCATCGAGGCATTTGGCAACAAAGCCAGCATGGATGCGCCTGTCTCGTGGTTGCGATTTGAAATTGATGGCAAATCGCCCGGCGGATTGCTCACACTCACCCACTGGTGCGGCGAGGCCCAAGATGGTCGTGCCAAGGATCTCGCGCGTGCTGATTATCATGGCAAGTGGATCGACTGGATCTGAACTGACTGGCCCCAACGCGAGGGTATCAGTGCTTTTTCCGCTTTTGTCGGTAGACACGGGGCAACGTAAAAACCTATAAAATTTCATCAACAGCGGGAGTGAGTACCATGGCCGACAAAAACAGTTGGAGCGTTTATCTTTCTGGCGAGATCCACACCGATTGGCGCGAACAAATCGAAGATAGTGTTGCTGCGGCAGGCTTGCCGGTTACTTTTTTTTCTCCGATCACCGATCATGAAGCATCCGATGATTGCGGTGTTGCCATATTGGGCGCCGAACCAAACAAGTTCTGGCACGATCACAAGGGCGCGCAGATGAATTCAATCCGCACCCGCACGCTGATCAACAAAGCGGATATTGTTGTTGTCCGGTTCGGTGAGAAATACAAACAATGGAACGCGGCATTTGATGCAGGCTATGCTGCTGCGCTGGGAAAGCCGACCATCATCATGCACCAAGATGAACATGCGCACGCCCTTAAAGAGGTTGATGCGGCCGCGCTGGCAGTCACCAAATCACCCCAGCAGGTTGCTGATATCCTGCGCTATGTGATCCATGGCGAATTGGCCGGTTACACAGATGCAGTGCGGGCGGCGGAATGAGTGAAAGTGCGCCGGTTACGTTTTCGGGCTTCACTGATCAATCTCTCAAATTCCTGACCGCCCTCGGATTTCACCAGAACCGGGAGTGGTTTCACGAAAACAAGAAGCTCTACGAGCAGGTTGTCAAAATCCCCATGGGCGACCTGGTCGAGGCTGCATCATCCCGATTTGCCGATCTGGACATTCCTCTTCACGGCACACGCAAGACATCGATGTTCAGGGTCAACCGCGATGTCCGCTTTTCCAAGAACAAGGATCCCTACAACACCCATGCCAGTGCGGTTGTGACCAGGAATGGTACAAAGAAAGATGGCAGCGGCGCCTATATGCATTTCAAACCCGGCAACTGCTTTTTTGCGGCCGGTGTATGGTATCCGGAGTCAAAACAACTGCGTGCCTTGCGCGAGATGATTATTGAACAGCGGGACGAATTTCTAGGCATTGAAAGCGACCTTGAGGACAAGGGGCTTGTATTTGGGACAGACAGCGCGCTCAAGCGGATACCCCCAGCGTTCAAGCACGTTGAGGACGAGAACCTGCAGCGATTGATGAAGCAAAAGAGCTTTGTCGTCGAACGCAAAATCGACGATGCCGACATTCAGAAACCGGAGCTTCTGGATACATTTGTGGCACTCACGCAAGACGTCATGCCGCTGTTGAATTTCTGTTGGCGCGCGATGGATCCGGTCCGGGACCTCGATGATGGCTGAACCGCCTTCCGGGCTTGTTGGCAAATCAGGCATTTCTTATTGGGAATTTGTTTTTTTGTCGGGCGCATTGACGGCAGTCATTGCGATGTCCATCGATATCATGCTGCCTGCGTTGGTCGGTATTGGTGCTGATTTTGAGCTCAGCAACGCCAATCATTCACAATACATCATCACGGTATTTGCGATCAGCTATGGCTTCTCCCAGCTGCTGTTTGGGCCTCTGAGTGATGTTTATGGGCGAAAGCCGGTCATCTATTTTGGCCTTGCGGTGTTTGCACTCGCCTCGCTTTTGGCTGCGTTTTCCAATTCATTTGGCCTGCTGATCATACTCCGTATCATGCAGGGCTTTGGCGCTGCAGCGGTGCGTGTCGCCAGCGCCGCGGTCATCAGGGATTGCTTTTCCGGCCGCGACATGGCGCGGGTGATGTCTTTCGTGATTGCCGCATTGATGATTGTTCCCATTCTTGCACCCGCCCTGGGCCAGGCAATTCTGGTCATTGCAGATTGGCATTGGGTCTTTGCGGTGCTGGGCCTGTTTGGTTGCCTGCTGG